>PLFE01000117.1 GCA_003136675.1 Bryobacterales bacterium | reverse complement strand
TTTGCGTTTTCTCCGCGGCGCGTAGCTGTTCGTCGTAAACGCCGAGCATGCGCCGCAGGGGGACACGGTTGAAGCCATGGTCTGGGAGATGAGCGAAGCCGAAGCGCTCTGCTGCTGTCGAGGTCGCTGCGGTTCAGTCCGCAGGAGAGCGCGCTCGAACAAGGCTGGCTTCGAACCGCGTTTAACCTCGGACGGAAATGCACGCCGCCGAAGGTGCTCACTATTCCATACTTTCCGATGGTGGCCGAGACAAATGTTCGCCAGGGATTCCTCACCGACGAGGAGTACGCCAAGCATCGAGAGCTCGCGATTGCATGTCGAGTTGCTCTTTCCTTCCGCCAAGCGCTGGCGACGGTATTCCTTGAATACGGCGGTAGTCAGGTTTGCGGCTTTGCGGTGTCCAAAGAACGGTCTAATACTGGCTTCGACGACAAAGCGCCAGATCCTTTCCGTGGAAGCTTTGATGTTGGCCTTCGCGTGTTCGAGAAGGTCATCGAGCAGTTCGCCACAGGTGACGTTGACCGTGACTGTATCGCCGAGTTCGCCGCGAGACTTCTTGCCGAGGATCTGGTCCCGAAGCCGTTTCGCATCCTGAACATTCGCGGATCGTGAAGACCGGACCACCTGCTGCCCGTCGACGTAGTAGGACAGATACCAGATGCGGCCGCGCTTGAAGATCGTACCGGTGCCGTAGGTTGCCTTGCCCATGAGGGCATTGTAAACCCAAACCGTTAACACAACCGTTAACAGTGCGGCAACAAAAAAGCAGCTCTCTAACCGGAGCGGCTTCTAAGTTATTGATATATTTGGTGCGGAGAGGGGGACTTGAACCCCCACGAGATTGCTCCCGCTAGCACCTCAAGCCAATTGACCCTGTATCGCCGGGTATCGCGGAGCGCTAAATGATTGATTTCATGGGAAATTGCGTCTCGCCCGGTTTCATTGGGTATCCTGCCGTGGTTACAGTTTTGGTTACAGTCCCATAGGGGCAACGTTGGCTTCCATATAGCGTCTTTTAACGAAGGAGAGGCTCCATCCCTTCGTTGAGGATGTCAACGTAACCATGATACGCGAATAGCCGGTGGCGCGGCCGACCGGTGATCTCATGCAGTCCGGTAGCCGAAGTTGACTTGGTTGAGCCTGCGTCTATCCCGTGAGGGACATGCATACGTATTCGCGGGACTCGACTACGGATTCGTCGCATTTGACCTTGTTTCTTGACAGGGCGCTGTCAGCTATATAAGCTTACAGTATGGAAGGATTGGGTCCATTCATGCGCAACCGGCGGGACGAGCTTGATCTTTCGTTGCGCGAATTCGCCAAGCGGCTCGACTGCTCGGCTGCCTTCATTTCCGACATCGAACTGGGCCGCCGACATCCGTCGGACAAGGTATTGGCGGAAATTGCGCGCGTCCTTGATGTGAAGCTCGAAACTTTGCAAGCTATGGACGTTCGGCCCCCGATCGAGGAAATCAAGCGGCTCACTCACGACGATCCTCGCTTTGCACTCGCCTTCAGAACGATGATCGATAAAAAGGTCAGCGCCGACGAGCTACTGAAGCTGGCAAACCAGAAGCGAGACCAAAACCCGAAGCCCGAGAAGTGAAAACGTTCCGCACCAATTCCGGTCCCTTCTCGCAGCGCCCGCACTTTGAGCCTGCTGAAATCGACCGCATTTGTGACGACGAACTTCGCAAGGCCGGGCTCTATCCCGCATCGCCTCAGGCCATCCGAATTGACCGGTTCATCGAAAAGCGCTTTGGCATTTCCCACGAGTATCAGGACCTGCCTGAAGGCGTCTTAGGATACACGAGGTTCACCAAGGTGGGTGTCGATGCAATCATCATTTCTGCGGCGCTGGAGAACGCGCGGGAGAAGGTGGCTGCGCGCCGGGTGAGAACCACATTGGCGCACGAAGCAGGCCACGGTCTGCTCCACGCCTACCTTTTTGCCTTTGATCATAAGCCAGGGCAACTCTTCGACGCGGATAGCCATGCTGACCATACGATTCTTTGCCGGGACGTCAAAGAGGATGAGGGGCAAAAGCGCGCCTACGACGGCAGGTGGTGGGAGTACCAGGCGAACCGGGCGATGGGCGGCCTCCTTTGTCCCAAGGCGCTGGTGCACGATGCCCTGAAATCTTTCGTGCGTCCGATCGGATCGCTCGGCGCGCTAATTCTCGATGAAGACCGGCGAGGAGAGGCGATCCGCGCCGTTGCCGAGGTCTTCGATGTCAACCCTGTCGTGGCCCGAATCCGTATCAACGAGATGTTTCCCCCAGAAACCGGCCAACTGCTGCTCTAAGTTTCTCATTGACATTGTTCGCAACGTAAGCTTACACTGTACTGTAGGAAAGGGGGGGCAGAGCCTCTATGGAATTGACCGATTCGCAACTGCTGTACTTTGTCCATAACCGTCTGAAGCTTGAGAAAGGCAAACGGGCGGAGTTTTTGGCGCAGGTCGACCGCCTGATCGAGAAATTCGACGCGGCCTGCAAGGGTGATCCCGTCATCAACATCAAGAAGTTCCTAAAAACCGGCTCGCTCCGCAAGGGCACGGTACTCCGCCCCAAGGGGGATTTCGGCGTCGATGCCGATGTGGCCGTGTTCCTGAACACAAACGGCTCCGTTGACAAGCTGGCGAATCTACACGACCGCATCCGAAAACTGCTGACGAGGATCTATCCCACGAAAAAACCGGAAGATTTCACAGTTCAGCCACGCACACTGGGCATCCAGTTTCATGACTCCGGCATGGCGATGGATCTCGTGCCGCTGATACCGATCGACGGGCCGGGCGATTACGGCTGGCAGCCGTCGTCGAGGGGCGAGGAAATGGTGAAGACCAGTGTGACGCTCCAACTGGAGTTTATCCGCACCCGCAAGGATGGCTACCGGAAATTCACAGCGATTGTCCGCCTGCTGAAATACTGGCGAAACTTCCACGAACTCGACGACAGCCTGCGCTCCTTCACCATTGAGCTGATCGTCTCTCACCTGCAGGATGCGGAGGGCACGCCCGCCGACCTGGAAGCGGGATTATTGCGTTTCTTCCGTTATGTGGCTCAGACCGAGCTTCGCGATCCGATTTGCTTTGCCGAGTGCGGCGACGTGAAGTCCTTCCCTAAGGACAGGGTCGTCATTCTCGACCCCTGCAACAAGGGAAACAATGTCGCCCGGAAGATCAGCGATCCGGATTGCACCGCCATCGTGACCAAGGCGCAGGAGGCCTGGGAGGCGTTGAGTTACGCACGCAACCACGGCAGTAAAGTTCAGACATTGGAGTTGTGGAAAGAAGTATTTGGGCGATCGTTCGTCATCGAGGAATAAAAATGTCATCTACAGCCATCCAAAGCCGAAGCGTATCTTTCACCACAGCGGACATCGGCAAAGTCATCGACTGCTTTGCCGCCGATCTGGATATGAATGCTCAGTCAACGGGCCTGCTGACCTGGGAAGTAGCGCGGCAATCCGCAGCCGACGTGAAGCTCATGGCGCAGAATGGTTACCTCGTGGAAGCAAATATCGTGCTCGCGGATGCGTCCGGAACCATCATCCGAGCCGGAAAGTACGAGGTAGCAACGAACGTGGGTACGCTCACCGCGCAGCGACCTGGAAACAACCTGTGGCCGCGCACAGCCGGAGGGCAGCTTTATGTAGTCGTCCGCTACAGCCAGACATGGCGGAATTTGACCGAGACCCAAAGGGCAGCCTTCATCAAAACATTAAATACCAGCTGGTCGGCAGCGAGCACGGATCTGTCGTTTCCTGGCCTCACGTGCTCTTCCGATCGCAGCTATGTCAGCAACGGCTGGGGGGTGACCAAGAGTGTTTTCAAATAACCAAACGGGGAGGCAGCGCGCATGAGCAACGTAGTTGAAGTATCCAGCCTTTTTGAACTGGAGTTGGATCTGCCAAATAACGCCATCGCGGGTGCCACCTCGCGGCTGATCGGTTTTGAGACCCGATACCAGCGGATTTACCGGGATCTCCGGCTTATGGCCGACCCCGAAGAGGTACGGGCCTGGAGCAAGAAATATCACCATAAGGAACTTGCCGTTTGCACGGTCGTCGCCGACCGTTACCCGTTGGTGATTTTTGCCGGAGACGTCGGTACGGGCAAGACCGTCACCGCCGAAGGCGTCTGCGACCGGCTCGCGCGCGATGCCAAGCGAGACGCGATGTTGTTCAAGCTCAGTACCCGTGTCCGTGGGTCCGGCAAGGTGGGCGAGATGAGCAGCCTGCTAAATGAGGCGTTTGAAGCCGTCGTCAAGCAGGCAGGCAAGAGCCGCCATGCCTTTCTCATCATTGACGAAGGCGATTCCCTCACGTCTAGCCGGGACACCGCACAGAGCCATCACGAAGACAAAGTGGCGGTAAACACGATCATCCAGAAAGTGGACGACCTCCGCCGCCATTCCGGCCGCGTCTTGGTATTCCTTTGCACCAACCGGGAAGCGGCGCTGGACCCAGCCATCGTCCGGCGCGCTGCCCGCACGGAGACCTTTGATCGCCCCAACGACGCCGAACGAGAGGAGTTGCTGCGCGCCGACCTCAACGGCATCAATGTCACAGACCAAATCATCCGGGAGTTGGTGCAGCTCACCGGCCCGCACAATGGCCGACCCGCGTTCACGTTTTCCGACCTGCGCTCCAAGCTCCTTCCGGACGCCCTTTGCCGGGCGTTCCCGACCCGCGCATTGACGGCTGACGACTTGCTTCAGGCCGCGAAAGAAGTACGGTCTTCCCCGGTGGTGAAGAACACATGACGCCAGCGCCGACAAGCTCCCCAGCGGGTGCGCCCCTCCTCGGCCGCCGTATTCAAATAGCTGGCTCGGCGAGCCCTCAAACTGATCCGCGCCTCATTCAATACGCGCATGAAATCGTCCGTCACCTCGTACCTAATGTCCTTTTAACGGGCGGCGGAATTGTAGCCAGCATAGGAAAAGAGCCGCGTGCTCCTGGATCTGCCGCCGACAGCCCGAGCCTGATATTTGACTGGACGACGCTTGAAGCCGCCGCAGCGTGCTTAAGGAACGATAGCCTTCTTTGGCCCGGCGACCTCGGCCTTCCGATAATACTGGTGTCATCGGAGAAGTCGGAATCAGAGATCCCGGAGAGCCGCCGCTCCTTATATGAATTCCTACTCACCAGCGGAAAAGTACGCGTAGAGTCCATCATGGCGGGCTCGCGGGCGGCCGTTTTCCTGAGACAGCGGCAGGCACAGTTCGGAGACGCCTTGGTGATCCTTGGGGGTGGCACCGGCGTCGAGCATTCAGCCGATCTCTATATGGCTCGGCGCAGGCCGGTTCTGCCTTTGGATCTGGCGCTTGGCGCCAGCCGCGACGATGGCACCGGCGGGGGCTTGAGGCTGTCCAAGCAGTCACGCGCCGAGCCCCACCGCTTTCTGCGATTCGGCCCTGCTGCAATGGGAACGGAAGGTGCGGCGCTGTCTTCCATTGGCACACGGGATGGAAACGCCGTTTCGGGCGAGATCGCCGAACGTCTTTCCACGATACTCTCCAAGGTCGCGCGGCCGGACGCCTTCTACGTAAGGTTGCTCAGGCCTGACCATAGCAAATTCAGCCTAGTGGAATCCTTCTTCCGCGATGTCGTGGACCCGGTGGTAGCGGAGGCCGGCCTGAGTCGCGTCGAAATGGGCACGGATCGAACCGAGCATGCCTTCATGAACGTCGCGATCTTCGAAAGCCTTCACTTTTCCTCGGCAGTAATTGTCGATGTCACGGGGGAGCGCCCCAACTGTTTCATCGAGCTCGGCTATGCGCTCAGGAATACCAACCGTGTCCTGGTTACGGCGGAGGAGGGGACCAATCTTCCCTTTGACCAACAGGCGATACCGTGCCACTTTTGGAAGGTGGGAGATTCGGCACCCGACCGACAGAAGGCGTTTTCGGAATTCTGGCAGAGAAACATAGACCGGCCGCAGATCATAAAAGGGTCTTAAGAGTATGAAGGAAATCTACATTTCCGTTGACGTCGAGGCCGCGGGACCGGTGCCGCCGACCTACAGCTTGCTTTCCATCGGAGCGGTAGCAGTTGACACTCCGGACTCCACCTTCTATGTTGAAATCCAGCCCATCAACGCGAATTTTGTTCCCGCAGCAATGCAGGTGGTCGGACGTACGCTGGAACAGTTTCAGAAAACAGGTAAGCCACCGAGGGACGCCATGATGGCCTTCCGCGAGTGGACCGATGCCATAGCCGGGGAGGCCAATCCGGTGTTTGTAGGCTTCAATGCCACGTTTGATTGGGCGTTCATCAACTTCTATTTTCAGGAATACCTCCGGGAGAACCCCTTCGGCATCGGCGGAATCGACATCAAGGCCTTTTACATGGGGCTGAGCGGATGCGCCTGGGAGGACACCAAATCGAGTAAGATCCCATCGAAATTCAAGGGAAAGTCCCGGCATACCCATAACGCACTGGACGATGCGATTGAGCAGGCTGAGATGTTTCAGCGTATGCGGGAACGCGCGGCGGCAAAGGGGTAGAGCCGAGCGCTAACTAACTATCTGATTCCACAGGAACAGCTTCTCCCGTCTTCGCCGGGTTTCCTGCCGTGGTTAGTTTTTTGGTTACAGTCCCAGAGGTCTTCGGACGCTGTTCCAGAAGCTGCTTGGCGATGCTCAAATCCTCCGCGTCCACTATATTGTACCGGCGCTCCATGCTGTCCGTTTTGTGGCCAGAGATCTTCATACGCACCACCTGCGGAATCCCTGCCCGACGCATGTTGCGCACAGCCGTACGGCGAAGGTCGTGGAACTTCAGATCCGGAACACCGGCCCGCTTACAGGCTTCGTCCCACGCCCACCTAAAGTCCTTGATCGGCTCTCCCAGGCGATTGAAAACCCATCGGGATTCCGGCCATTTTTCGTCGCGGTCCTTCTTCCCAGCCAAGAGCAGATCACGCATATCTCCTTCGAGGATGGGTACGGAGCGAGCGTCGTCGTTCTTGGTTTCGCCTTTTTCCAGAGTGATGAAGCCGGCCTCGAAGTCGAGCTGTGGCCACTGGATCGCGGTGAGTTCGCCGCGACGAATACCAGTGTTGTATGCCGTCACGAAGAGGGACTTCAGTTCCGAGGGCAATTGGT
>PLFE01000039.1 GCA_003136675.1 Bryobacterales bacterium | reverse complement strand
GGAACAGCGCTTTACATGGCGATTGTTGCCGTGTTTCTTCTGAGAAAAAAGGCCGCCTGACTGATGCCTGGGTGTAGCTTAGGGAGGAACTTATGATGGAACACCAGAATGTCCTTGTGATCATTGTCGCTGGGTTGATGGTTGGGAGTGAACTGACCATCGCCGCGTTTGTTCACCCAACCCTTGATCGGCTTCCGGATAATGTTCATCTCCCGGTGGCAAGCGCCCTGGCTCGCGTACTGGGGAGGTTCATGCCGTTTTGGTACATCCTCGTCTTCTTACTGACCTTGGCTGAGGCCTTGATCCAATGGCGCCAATCCGGCGGTTTACCGACCTGGTTTGCCACGTCGGCCATTTTGTGGGCGTTGGCGATTGTGTATTCGATCACTGCTTTGGTGCCAGTCAACAACCGCGTTGCATCATGGGAAAAGGTCGCCCCACCTGCCGATTGGAAGACATTTCGGAGCAGATGGGACCTGCTTCACCGCTGGCGTGTTATGCTCCTCACGATGGCTTTCGCGTTTCTAATCGTGGGAGCCGTTAGTAAATAGATAACTTTAAGCTCTCCCCAAGTGGGATAGCAAGTGCATTGCGGGAGAATAAGTAATGAGCATTCCAGCGGATAACCTGAATCGCCATTTGACAGTGGCGTCTGCGGACGACCCCACCGCGGTCCATCTAAGTTTGGTCGGAAACACCTACACAATTCTGGTGAGCGGCGAGGACACGGCAGGGCGCTATTCGCTCATCGATATGTACGTGCCGCCTGGCGGTGGCCCACCTCCACACAGGCACGATTTTGAAGAATCTTTTACCGTGCTTGAAGGCGAAATTGAGGCCACGTTTCGCGGCGAGAAGCTCTCGCTGCGCGCGGGGCAGGTGATTCAGATTCCCGCCAATGCGCCGCATCAATTCCGGAACAACTCTGCGCAGCCGGCACGCCTCTTGTGCCTATGTTCGCCCGCGGGGCAGGAGGGGATGTTCAGGGAGATCGGAGTCGAGGTGCCAACCAGAACCACAGTGCCTCCAAAGCCAGAGGCAGCGACGGAAGAGGCGTTCAAAGCGAGGGCGCAAGCACTGGCTCCGAAATACAAGACCGAGTTTGTAGGGCCCACCCAAAAAACTTGTTGAGCCTCTCCAGCAGGAAGCATTTGTACCCAGCCGCACGATCGAAAAACGGGCTCTACCTGTCGATATAAGGGCTAGCTTTCCGTTAACCTAAGTTCGTCACGAAACGGGGAAAGACTAGCCTAACCCATTTAGAATCAGCTAGGCTATTGCCGAGTCTGCACTACATTCGCGGTTGAACTGGAGATGTGCGGGCAGACTGATGCCAAGTTGCCGAAGTGAAGCTCACGCCCCTGGTCTTCATGACCCAATCGATGGTTGAACCACCCACATTACATGCGCCGAGGCAGTGCCACAGATTGGTCTTCGGAGAGATGACCAGGCTCGGCGTGCGGTCCTCATGAAACGGACACCGCCCGATCAGCTCCGCGCCGCGCCGCTTCAGCTCGATGCCGAAGCCGGTCACCAGGCGCTCGATGGGGATTTCTTTCTTGAGCCGCTCGATCTCTTCGTCCGGTATCCGCGCCATCAGATCTCCTCTTATCCGCCCGACTGGAATATGACGGACTTTCCCCAACGGCTCAGACAACTCCGCATCACGCGCAAGATCACACAGACTCGCGTGGCCGAACTGCTCGGCGTCAGCCCCCGCGTTTATACCCGGTGGGAGAACGGCGACGCGACGCCGCTATTTGGCACTGTTGTCAAGATCGCCGACATCCTCGATGTCAGTCTCGACGAACTGGCCGGAAGGAAGGAAACCAACGGCGATGCCCACATCCACAACCCGGAGTTGCACCGCCTGTACAAGAAGGTCGATCAGCTCTCGGACGAAGATCAGAAGGCGCTGGTGATCGTGCTAGACAGCCTGGTGAAGCGGTCCAGGGTCAGCAGGGTCATGGCCGAACTTTAGCCGCTAAGAGGAAAATATGGAACCGAACCTCAATCAGGATCGACGGCAGGCCCACGCGCTGCTGGATATGCTGCCGGCCGAGAAGCTGAACGCCGTGCGGAGGCTGCTGGAAGTCATGGTGGAGCCGTTGTCGCGTTCGCTGGCACTGATGACGACGTTCCATGGTTCGAGTCAACAGCAGCGATCCCAACCGCCGGGGCAAGTTGCGCTCGAAGCCGTTGATTCTCTTCGTCAAGCCGCCGACACTTCTCGGCGAGTGCCCTGAGATTGATCTCGGCCGTTGAATCGTTCACGATCCATTGTGTATCAGCGAGGGGAAACCGTGTGCCCCGTTTTGAATCCCGCCCCCACCGGCATGCTTCAGATCTTGGCGGTTTCCATTAACTCTTCGAGAAGCGAGGCGAGGCGCCTTGCGGCGAAGAGTGCTCCTACGGGATTGGCTGCCGACGCTGCCGCAATCGAGATGGCTGCGACGATGCGCAGACTGGCTGTTACCGCCGCGACCAGGCGAAGGCGTTTTTCAACCGCAAGCGACAGCGCGGCAAGGTGCGCGCCTGCTTGACCGGGGTCCACCCACACGGATTTCAAGTTGGCATTCCACGCAACGAACGTAGAGCCGGCGGCGGTACGCACCTCTGCCGGATGGGAGGCTGCGGAGATGACCCGGGTAAGGGCAGCGGCGCATCGATCGTACGCTTCCTTCAACGCCGCATTCAGATCGAATGGAAACGCGTACGAAGCGGCGAGATGATCGGGAATCTCGATCACCGAAATGCGCGCGATCGCATTGTCCATCTGTTCGATCTCCCTCATTTCGGAATGGATTTCAAAAGATCGATTGTTTGGCGGACCAGTTCCGCGCGATAGGTGAGCGCCCGGTCAAGCGCGTCGCTGTGAATCTTCCACAGCGCGTCGTCAACCTTTCCGTCCTGCTCTGGAATCAGCGTTTTGCTGTCACCATCGAGAGCGATATGGGACATGGCCCGCAGCTTGGCGTTGTCGAAACCGTCCATCGTTCCGCTTGTGTAGGTGGAGACTTCGAGTACCACGATGTTGTTGACCAACGCTTGCACGGTGGAGGTAATCGAGGCGATCACTTTCTGCAGCGAATCCCCCAAATCGGAGATCATGCCGTACGCTTCCGGACGAGCGATTGGGGGTGGCGGCGTTGCGAATTGCACGACTGGGGGCGTTGCTGGTTGAACGTTCATGACCTTCTCCTTTAGCTTGATTTCTTGTGGACCGCCGGGGGGCGGGATCCGCACCGCCGGGTCGCCCAGAATCACCAGATTCCGCGCATCGTAATCCGCGGCCCAGAGAGATCCGAAGGCGGCCGGATCGCGCGGCATGCCGTCTTTCGTATTCTGGTCCGCATCCTGAATCGCCGCGTTCAGACTCACACTGATTTCGCTATAGCGGGTGTTGAAATACTCGCTCGCCATGCCCACCGTTTCTCCGCGCAAAATGGATTCGATCGCGCTTTGATAAGCGTTGAGCGCAGGCGTTCCGTCGTCATCCTGATATCCCGACGAAAATGCTCTTTCGATGTGTCCGAACACGGCGAGGGCGCCCCCGCGCGGGTGGCCGAGCAGGCGCTGCGGAAGACGGCTCGTGAACGGACTCTTCGCGATCTGGTTCGGGGCCGAGAGCCCGTCGAAGCGATAGAAATCGTTATTGAGCGGCGTACCCGCTCCGTAGCAGGCGAAGAACATGGCAACCATACCGCCAACGGAGGCATCGTCCTTCAGGTCGTCCGCCCGGAAGTAGAAGTTGTCATTTGCGGGGCCTTGCCCCGGCCAATCCTGACAGAGCAGCGCGCCGCTGCGTTCACGCTGGCGGTCGTCGGTAATGGGATAGGCCATGCCGTGGCTTGCGGTCAGAAGGAAACCGGGGGCGTGCGCGGCTCCGCCGAGTAGAGCGGTTAAGTCCGCCTTCTTCGTGGCCGCGGGCTGCACCCAGTCGACCTGCCAATCGGAACTCGTCCTTAACTCATTGGCGAATTGCCTGGCGAGCGGAGCGACGAGTTCGGTGGCGCTCAACGTGGTGGCGCCGTCGCCGGGATTCGCCACACCGAAGAAAACCGCGCGGCGCGGCGCGGATAAGCCGCCCGTTTCCGCGGCGACCACGGTTTGGGCATAGCGAGCATATTCCGCGGGAGTATCAAAATCGAGACGGCCCACGGCATATTGCACATCGATCTGATACTGAAACTCGAACGGGATCTGCGCCGGGGTTCCGATGAGGAGCAGATAATACGGCATCCTGGCTGGATCCACGGCTCCGTAACGCGGCGCGCCGTTGCGTTTGAGAAAGTCGTCTTTCGCGGATGGCCCGTCTTTATATCCAAAGTCCCCGAAGTACTCGTGGTAGCGCGCGCCGGCCTGGCTCTTGCGCAGGTCGAGCAAGGGCTTCAGGGCCGCCAGAATGTCGGCAGGAGGATCGCCCGCAAACACGATTGCCCAACCAGCTTCGGCGAGGTTGGCGGCGTTGATGCCATGTATGACGCCTAGGTTCGCTTTCGCCGCATCGGCGCGGGCTTGCAGATCTTCGACATGCGATTCATCTCGCGGTTCGCCTTTGGCCAGCTTCCCGAATTGACTCGCATCGAGCGGAGGCGTCAAATAGCTTCCGCTCTCGTAAATGCCGTTGAAGATGATTTTGCTGGGGTCAGGCATGGAGTTATTTCTTATCTTTTCCGGAATTCTGAATTGCCTGGGAAAGGACTTTGTTGATGGCGGTTACCGCGTCGGTCCAACGTTGCATCTCGTCGCGCTGGGAGCCGAGTCCCACGCCAATGCCTTCGATGCTCGCTAACGAGCCCTCCAAGGTTTGGATCTGCTTGTTCAAGTTCGCGTTGGTCGCGGTCAGGTCGGTCACCTGATCCCGCCGCAAATTGTTCACGGTGGTCAGCAGCCTCACCTCATCTTGCATCCGCGCGATTTGCTCGCGCAGATCCGCCTGAATAGAGGTGAGTTTGTCGTTCTGTTTGCGGAGGGCGCTGGCTTCGGCGGCAAGCCCGTTATTGGCGAGCCCGAGTTGCCTTAGTTCTGCCAGCAACGCCGCGTTTCGGGCCAAAAGCTCCTGTAGGTACGTGTCCGGACCAGGCTGGAACAGAGGCGGCCGAAGCTGCGGCGTAGCGGCTAAAGACAACACCATGGGTACAGGTATGTCGACCTCCGGCGGCAACACCGGCAGTGGAATACCCAACTGGATGATACGCGTCATCAGCTCCCGATTCTCAAGATTTGCCGCGTGGAGTTTGCTGCTCACCTGGTTGTTGGCATCGATCTGGCCCCTAAGGCCCTTGATGCCGCTGTCGGTCGATTCGATTTTGCCATTGGCCTGCCCGAGGAGGCCGACGCGCGCGAAAGTGAGGTCGTGAATCTGTTTTAGAAGCCCGTCGCCGGCGCCGTTGAGTTGCTTCAACTGCGGAACCAGGCGGACGCTTTCTGCGGATAAGGCGGTATTTTTCTGGATCAGATCCGCTTGCGTGCGACGCAGATCTTGCACTTCGATTTCGAGCTCCTGATGCTGCTGCCCGAGGCCTGTGACCTCTGTCTGGAGCGCGATGTTTGACTGCTCGATCCGGCCTGCTTCGATTTTGATCACAACCAGAGCGATCGAGACCAGGACCAGTAAAAGGGCCAGCGTCGCGACGGCCGCGCGCTTCACATTGAGCTGGCGCTGGCGCGCGGCACACGCGGCGAAGTAGCCCCCGGAATATTTGCCGACCACCGACTCCGGATGTTGCTTGAACCACTCGCGTGCCTGGCGAAGGGCGCGACCGGTAACCAGATGGCTGGCGCGAACGTCGGGATTTTTCTCTCCCGCCCAGTTGCGAACGCGCTGTTCCCATTCGAGGAGGTTCGAAAACCAGGCTGCATTCGACGCATGCACCGGTTCCACAAGGCGGTCGTGTGCGAGTTCCAGCCACTGTGCGCCCAGTCGATCCTCTCGGAGCAAAAGGTAGCCGTCAACCAACCGGTCCGCGACGGCTTTCGGAACGCCCGCGGCCGGGCTGCTGCTTTCAAGAACCTGACCGCGTGTCGAGCCGGGCGTGATCAGTTGCGTATCGATCCAGGTGCGAACGGCATATTGATCTTTTTCTGCCGCATCCGTGAGAGCCGCTTCATAAAACTTGCGCAGAACGGTGGAGACGTCGCCAAACTGGCGAACGTCTTCCACCTCGATACGAGTTGCCTCGGGCTTCAGATTTTGCCACAACTCCTGGCACACCAGTTGCAACTGCAGCGGTTCAACCGGGCCGCCGGCGACCGTCAAATCGTCCAGCAGTTTGTTGTACGCCTCCTCGGAGAACGTGACGCCGGCCGAGGCCGCGGTTTGACGAGCGGCTTCGCCCGCGCCTTCGCGAGTCAGCAGATTGATGCGGTAGCGCTCCTCGAGGCGCGTCGGAATCAGCAGCCGGTATGGGTCTAGCGGCGCGAGGTAATCCTCACGCAGCGCGAACAGCGCCCAGATGCGCTGATCCGTCAAGAGTTCGCCGAGCTGCCGAAAGAATTCGTGCTTGGCATCTAAGACCGTAGGGTCGATTCGCAGGATTTCCTCGAACTGATCGAAGACGATCAGCGTGGAAGCCTGGATGGTAGGAGAAATGTTTTCCGCGAGCGTGCCGGCACCGCCGAGGCCCAGACCATTCAAGACACTCCACGCAAAGCGATTCGACGCCGTGCCCTCAGGCGGCTTAGTATTCACGCGCGTCGCCGGGCGGACATCGAGAAGCGCTCGCCCGCTGCCTCGCCCGAGCCGGTCGAGAAGCCCGCCCTCTGCGTTGATCACCGAGCTTTTTCCTGCGCCGGAAGGTGAATAAAGCAGCACGATACGGCGCGTGATCAGGAGATTGGTGAGTTCGCGCAGTTCGCGATCGCGGCCATAAATACGGTTCCCACTGCCCAGCGGTTGCGGACCGACGAATGGTGTTCCGGTGCGCATGGTTATATGTTCAGACTCGCGCCCCGGGTTGCGGGCGGATGCGCCGCTTTGTAGGTGGCCAGCCGGCCCTTCAGGTCGACCAGAAATTCGGCCGCGGTGCCCCAGTAGATATCGATTTGGGGGTCTTGCGGAAAGCAGGTGTCGAAGTAGCTCTTAGCGCGGATCGCATCGGTGAAACTGGTTTCGTCCGGATTCACCTGTACGCAGATGTGCGTTTTCTTGAAGAGCAGGCCGGCGCCCTGCATTTTGAGAATCATGCGGAGCAGGATCCGGAAGCTCCAATCCCCGACCGGAAAGCCGAGAAACAAAAGGAGGGACTGCGTGATCGCCGAGGATACGGCCATAGGCCATCGAGAGCACGCGCCGTTGCGAATCAGATAGTCGAGATAGTCGTCTTCCTTCAGCACCCACGTTTCTTCATGCGCGGGTTCGCTCTTGCCGTACGCGTAGAAGATGGCGGTTTGGCCGGCAGTAAGCTGCGGTTCGGGGGCGTTCTGCCGGTCGTCCCGCCATTCGCAAAACAGCTCAACGGGCGAGGCAACCCCGGCCTTGTGTAATGCGGAGAGCAGGAGGAAATCCGGCGTGGTGGCGATATAGAGGCTGGCGCGAAAGTCGGGCGATGTAAGAATCGCATAGGGGTCGTCGGGGTCCTCCATGCGCTTCGCCACAACTGCATCCAGCAGGGAACGGCCGTCGGTGAACTGCGGGACCATATCCGGAAAACGCAAGGAGACTCCGCTCATCCAGGCCTGACGCACATCCTTGCGGATTCCATCGTCTTTGACCTTCCGGTACACGAATTGGGTTACTTTGGCCAGGTCGGCGCTCTCCCATGAAGCGAGCGGAAACCGTTCCGCCTCGGCCAGGCTGCGAGCAATTTCGTGCGGACTGCCCAGGATGGCGCCGGGCAGTTCGGAACCGATTACCGGCACATACTGGCCGCCGGTGATATTCATGCAAAGATTGTCCCAGGGCAAATCGCTCTCGCTCGAGAAGCCAGGAACGTACCAGACCATGCCGCTGCGCAAGCGCATGAACAGCGCGGGCATCCAGAAGTCTCGCCGTTCTTTCACCGCGAGACGCGCGAACGACATCGCCCGATCGATCTGCCCCGGAGCTTGGTCTCCGCAAAGCTGCTCGAAGAACTTGCCAAAGAAAGCGGTGGCTGTTTCGACGGAGATTTTGCCGCGGACGCCGATTACCGCGGGGATTCCGGCGGCAGCGAGAAGGGGGCTGATCGAGCTGGCGAAATCGGCGGTGTCTTTATCTTCGTTGTGATCGTCATCGGAATCGCCCGCGCTCTGGCACGAGGCGAGGACGATCAGACGCGGCCGAACGGGAAGGGCTTGAATTCGCTCGACGAACAAAGCGGCGTCAACGCCGATGCGTTTCCCATCGTCCTGTTCGAGGAAGAGACGGCCCGTGACTCCGTGGCAGATCAGGTACAGAATGTCAAAGCCTGCTTGAAGCGCGCCGATAATTCTGTCGAGCGTAGCGGAAGCGGGTGTGACCAACTCTTGCGTCTCAATGTGTTTACCAAGTGCGGCACGAACGCCGGGAAGAACTTGATTGGGGTCGATGGGGTTGAAATCCGGCGCAAGGTCGGAAGGATTTGAAAGAACGACGAGTGCGTTGAGAGAACCGGTGCGAGGCCGGACGCGCGTATCGCGGAAATCCTGACTGGAGAGGTAGCGCGAGAAAGCAAGCTGCTCATTCATGAACAGCGGAAGCGGGTGCGTGGGGTCCGGGTCGGCCATCGCTTCCCAGTGCAGAGCTTGCAGTTCGCTCGCTTGGGGATCGATGGCGAGGCGGACGCGTAAAGCGGCCGAGCCGCTGAGCGAGCGCGCTAGTGCGAATTTCTCAGCGACGGCTCCCTGGAGGAAGCTTGCTTGCAAGGTCGTTCCGTATCTGGCGGCGTTGTTTGGATCGAGGCTGTCCCAATCGATAGTGAAGACGGCGTCAGGCTTTCCCGGTTCGGGCAGCAAACGTTCTTCGGTGTCCGCGTTGGGCAGCGTGAGCCGCATCTCGACCACATATTGCCTGGGGGCGAGGGCCGGGTTGGCGGATGGCGGCGCGGCCCAGTTGCGCCGCAGATCGATTTCGAGATCGGCGAATGGAAGCACTGGCGAGGAACCCGTCAACTGCTATGGGTGCCCTGGATCGTCCACTGGCCCGGGTGAAGCCACGGCGCCATCGGGCGGCACCTCAGTCAGGGTCGCGAACTTACCAGGAGCGGGGTTGGAGTGCGTGGTGGAAAACGCACCGGACGCGGCGGACGTCGCGGGCACGAATTGAATGTCGCCGGCGGAAGTAGTCACGGTGACGCGCTTGACGTCGCTCAGAGCCGTATTCGAAAGGCGTATCGAGATCTCGACGGAGTTCATGGTGGGGGGAACCTCTCTCTTTCAGGGAAAGTATTGCAACAGTCTATCGTTTCTTCGCAGACTCCACAAGGCGGTAACGGGGGTCGGAGCGAAGGGCCGTCAATTCGGGGCTGCGCCGGATGTAATCAATTGGGTAGCCAAGGCGGACGGCTTCCTGCATCCAGTGCAGCGCGTCGTCGCGCCGGTGCAGAATCTCGTAAGCTTCGGCGGCAGTGTAGGTGACTTCGGGCGAATCAGGCTGCAACGCGAGGGCTTGGCGAATCAGCGGGATGGCTTTGCGCAATTCCGAGATGGCGGCGTAATAATCGCCGATGCGGGCGAGCAGGATAGCGTCTTTCGGCCTCACGGCGAGTTCCGCCTGCGCGCGCTGAATCGCCTGTTTGTAGGCGTCGGCGGCATTCGATTTCTCTCCCGGCGCCCATGAATAAGACGAGCCGAGATTGGCCCACGCAATGTAGCTTTGGGAATTGCGATTGAGCGCTTCGCGAAAGGCCCGCGCGGCGTCCGCGTATTTTCCTTCGAGCATCAACGTTGCGCCCAGCCCGGAATAGAAACGATATTGCGGGTCTTCCACGATGGCTTTCTCAAACGTTTTGCGCGCATCTTCGTAGCGGCTTTGCTGTAGATAGATCCCTGCGAGCCGTCCGAGTTCCTTGGGGTTATCCGGCGAGAGGCGTACCGCGGTTTCAAACTCCTGCCCGGCTTTCTCGAACTGACCCATCAGTCGATAAAGCGACCCGAGCTTTTCATGCCAGCGCCACTCATTGGGTGCGAGATCAATGGCACGCTCAATCGAGGCTTCCGCATCGGAGCGCCTTCCCTGCGCGAGGAAAAGATCGCTTTGCGCAGCGAACACGCCCGGTTCGTTCTTATCGACCGAGAGCGCTTTCTCAATGAGAACCTGGGCCAAGTCGTTGTGGCCGCGTTCGAGATTGTAGGAAGCTTCGGTGGCGTAGGGTGAGGCAAGCCCTGGGTCCAGAGCGATCGCGCGCTGGTTTTGCAGGTGGGACCGTTCGAGATCCTGTGGGTCCAGCTTATCGTCATATCTATAAAGATAGGCGACGCCTAGCTCGGCATGCTCGTAGGCGGATGCTCCGGGGGCTGTGGCGGAGTGTTCGAGCATCGCAATTGCGGAGGCGAGATTCTCCGTTTTGTATGCCTTCGCCAGGAGTTCGCCTGCTTTGTCGCTTCCTACGTCGAGGGACTTCTCGGCCTCGTTGTGAGGCGTCCAAAGATATTTCACGCCGAGCCCGACGGCCGCTGCCGCGATGCATAAGACGAGAGCGAGCCGAAGTGCGCTCGAGCGAGCGCGGTACGGTTTCGGGACGGCCGGCGAAGTACTGAACGCCGCGATTACCGATGACGCCGATTTCGGCCGTAGCGCCGGATCGAGCGCCAGGCACCTCTGAATACCAGTGCCCCACGCCGGGGGCAACGATGCGTCCGGCGGCTGACCCGCCGAGACTCGCTTACCGGTTGCTACTTCGTGAACGATCAAGCCGAACGCCCACATATCGGCGGCTGGAGTGGCCGCCGAACCGGCAAGAACTTCGGGCGCCATATATGCGGGCGTTCCGGCAATCCAGCCGGTTTGCGTGGCGGTTTCGTGTTCAGGGCCGAAGGTGCGCGCGAGGCCGAAGTCGCCGATGATGGCGCGCACACCGGAAGGCGACGGCGCCATCATGACGTTGCCTGGCTTCAGATCGCGATGGAGGATGCCTTTGCCGTGTAGGGCGTCGAGGCCCTCGGCAATCTGACGGCAGACGGGCAAAACGGAATCGGCGGTACGGCCGGAGGTTTTAAGCCAGGTCTGAAGGGTTTCGCCCGCCAGGAATTCCATGGTGAAATAGACCAGTTCGCGACCGGCGTAGGCGTCGCGGCCCACGTCGAACACGCGGCACACGTTGGGGTGCGTCACTTGCCGCGCGAGTTGGATCTCGCGGCGGAAGCGGGTCAACGCATGGGGGTCTTCGAGAAGGTCCGGGCGTATGATTTTGAGCGCTACAGACCCGCTGAGTTCGACATCTTCGGCCTCGTAAACCTCACCCATGCCGCCCGCGCCGATAAATCGCGAGATTCGATAACGTCCGGAGATCAGGTGCCCGTCCGCAAGTCGCAGTTCCACGAGCGCTCTCGTCCTCAACGAGTTACATGAGTATAGCGCGCGATCGGTGGGTGCGAATCCGCCGACGCCGCCAGAGCCCGAAATTCAAAAGGGGAGCGGTTCGGCTCCCCTGATACAGATTGTTCAAGCCGACGATGTGGAATGGATTGGAGCTGCCGGGGATTATGCGGAGCTGCACGCGCACGGCCGCGCTTACCTGCTGCGCGAAACCATGGCTTCGCTGGAGCAGAGGCTCAACCCGGCGAATTTTCTTCGCATCCATCGCTCCCGAATCGTGCAGGCAGGGAACATTGTGGAGCTGCGCTCCATCGAAAATCGGGAATTCATTGTCCGGCTTTCCGATGGCTCCGAACACCGTTCCAGCCGCACTCACGCGAACCGCCTGGAACGCTGGCTGTCAGCAGGAGGGCAATGACGGCAGCCGGCCTTAGCTGACGCGGCTAAAACGGGCGGTAAGAAAACTGCCAACCAGAGACCGGTGGATTTCAGATCGGGTTCAGGTGAGTGTCCGGGAACTTCTCTTCTTTGATAAGCGATCCTGAAAAAAGTCAAGCATTCTGAGCTCTACCTCCAGGCGGCCCATCGGCTCGCAATGCCAGTTCGCACCATCTTCGCGCGAGAAATGCGCGATCTCGTGATTCCCCGTCAGCTTCTGGGACATTTCCGCGGACTGGCCCGGCCAGAATGTCTCTTCGTCCGGGTCCGTGATCAGAAGTGGCGTCTTGACGTCTCCGATGACAGGCCACAAATTGTACTCAAGCGCCGCGGTGAAAGTGTCAAACGGCGTGTGTTTGGCAAACGGTCTGCCCCTGGCCGCCAACACCTCTGCCATCTTAGGATTCTTCGCCGCCTCCGCCATTCTTGCGTTAAAGACGTCCTTGTCGCCGGCCTTCAAAACGTCCACCAACTGCTGAGGTATATGAGTAAGCCAGGAAGCCGAGACATCCATCACCCCGGGGTCAACCGCCGCCGCGACGAAGCGATGCTCAAAAGCCAGAGCGCGAGTCACCCAGTAGCCCGCTTGGCTACAGCCGTAGGCGAAAAGCGCCGAGCCGTCCACGTCAGCGCGTCCGACCAGAGAATTAACGACGGGCGTCAGAACGGCTTCCCAGTCAGGCCGGAAAGCATGCCCATGATCGAAAAGCATGTTCTGCTGGCCCGGACCGTCATAGAGAAAAGCATTCCATCCACGGGCCAGAGTGGAGGTAACGCCCCAGGCCCAAAGCCCGGATTTAGAACCTTCGCTACCGTTGGTCATGACGAGAGTCGGTCTGTTGGCTCCGGACGTGTCCGGGCGGAACAGGAAGCCGGGCAGCGAATTCTGCTCGTAGGGCACAGCAACGCGTTCAATACGGCCACCGGAGGTGTCCACGAACGCTTCCCAACATTCGCTTTGCAAAGCGAATGTTGGTCCAAAGGTGCTCTTGTCGGTCTGTCCATCGAGAAAGGCGATCGCTTGCGCATAGCCTTCGGAAGCGGCCAGGAACCGCCGGTGCGCGCTTTCAATGTGGCCAGCCGCCACGCTTGTCTTAGCTTGCGCGTGAAGCTTCTCCGCCCTCGCCCGCCACGCGGCGTACCAACTGTCTGCGTCGCCATCCTCAATCCGGGCAATCGTCGCGAAGACCTGGCCGACGTCCATAACGCCTTGCGCGGCGTAACCGATCATCGACCGGGTGACGAAATCAAACCCGGGATCGGTGAAAAAACCAGTGTTGCCAATCTCGTTCGGATGTACTGTTCGGGGAGCTTCGCCGGTCATCATTCCTCCTCTTATGCTCGTCTCAGATTGGCCTCATCTGGAGGATTGGGGCCCCCATTTTCTACACTCGCAGAGTGCAGTTTAGCGCAGTCGCCCAAACCCCGGCAGCCCGCGCTTTAGTCTTCCCTCATGGAGAAACCTGTCTAGCGGAAGATCTCTGTCCCCCGCTAGACATCGGTTCATCAGGGACCTGGGTACGAGAGTGTTGAGAGTCTATCAACGCCGGCCATCTCCGCCAATAATCTTTAGTTACTAATAAAAAGCAACTAACCCAACCCACCTGTGGAAGTTAGTCCGTTTTGACTATTGTGATACACGATCTCAGGCTAATAAACTTCTTCAATACCTTTGGGGAGGATACTCGCTTGATACGCAGACTCGCAACTCTACTCGTGGGCCTATGTTTTGTCGCCGGCGCACAAGATCCGATCGGAACATTGGAAGGACAGATCGCCGACCCGGCGGCCGCGCTTGTGGCGAACGCGGAGGTCCGCGTGCAAAATGCACAGACCGGTCTCACCCGAACCGTTCTCTCTTCGCGCCAGGGAACGTTCCATTTCGCCGACCTGCCGGTTGGTGAATACCGCCTCAGCGTGACGGCAAAGGGATTCGCGCCGTATTCCGCTTCGTCGCTCCACATCGACATCGGACAGGTAGTTACCTGGCAGGCAAAGCTGGAGATCGCAAGCGAGCATGCCGTCGTGAGTGTCTCCGCTGATGCGGTGAGCGTAGATACCAGCCCCACTCTTGGGAATGTGGTCTCAGAAAAAGACGCAACCGATCTCCCGCTGAATGGACGCGACCTAACGCAACTCGGCCTGCTTCAACCGGGAGTCGCGCCGATGACGGTCGGCTTGGCGGAAGCGGGCGGCATCGCGCGGAGTGGCCAGGCCTACGCGGTCAATGGTGAGCGGCCGGAATCGAACAACTATCTTCTCGATGGCGCAAGTAACGTGGATAGTGTGAATGGTGGGTACGCTTTGCGCGAGCCGGTGGACGCGGTGTCGGAATTCCGCATTCTCACTCTGAACGCGCCCGCCGAGTATGGACAGACGAGCGGCGCGACGACATCAATGGTGACTAAGTCGGGAAGCAACCAATTCCACGGCGACGTATACGACTTCCTTCGCAACAGCGCCATGGATTCGCGGAACTTCTTTGCCCCGCGGACCGAACCTCTGCATCGCAACCAGTTCGGCGCCACGCTGGGCGGCCCAATCCGCAAGAACAAGGACTTCTTCTTTCTGTACTATGAGGGGCAACGCGAGTCAGACGGCCAGACACAGGCGGCGATCGTTCCAACAGCCGCGGAGCGAGCCGGCAATTTCTCCGGGCTGGTCGATCCATCGACCGGGCAGCCCGCTCCTCTCATCAACTATTTCACCGGCGCGCCATTTCCAAATAACCAGATCCCGGCGTCGATACTCAGCCCGATTGCCCTGCAAGCGGAGAACCTGTATCCCCTGCCGAATGCCGGCGGAAATGTTTTTGAGACGACTCAACTGGGGTCGACCAACTATGAACAGGGCGGTTTTCGCCTAGACCACTACATAAGCGACAAAGACCAGTTGTTTCTGCGCTACTCCGTCTCGTCGCTCAACCAACTCGATCCCCTCCCCATCGCTGGTGCCGGCGTGCCAGGCTTTCCAGTCACCGACGACATCGTCACGAACTCCGCGACCGTCTCCTGGGTCCACATGATCTCGCCTCAAACCATACAGACCGTGCGCGCTTCATTTCTGCGCAATGTTTTTCTCAACGGGCAAGCGGTAAACCATACCTCGGGTAGTTCGCTCGGCTTCCAGTACCAACCCACCCTGGCACTGAACGAAGGGGTTCCCTATCTCATTGTGAGTGGTTATGCATCGCTCGGGAACCCCATTACGGGTCCGCAGAACACGTACCAAAACGACTATCAGGGATCTTACTCCATCGCTATGACTCGGGGGCGCCACAACCTCAAGTTCGGCGCGGACTTTACCCGCGAACAGATCAACGTCCTCTTTGGAATCGCCACCAATGGTTTCTTTGTCTTTGCTCCGTTCCCGGCCAGCGACTCTTTCGCTAGCTTCCTCCTAGGCCAATCCGTGCAATTCTTCCAGGGCGGCGGCCAGTTCGACCGCGGACTCCGCAAGTGGATCGGCGCTGGCTATGCGCAGGATGAGTTCCGCATGACGCCGCACTTGACCCTCAACTACGGGCTGCGTTACGAGGTCAATACCCCTTATACGGAAATTCGCAATCGCTTGAACGCCTGGGATCCCGGCCATCAATCGACCGTGTATCCGAACGCGCCCGAGGGTTTGCTGTTCCCCGGCGATCCAGGCGTACCAGCCGGTATCGCGCCCGTGGATTATCACGAATTTATGCCGCGCGTTGGTCTCGCATGGGATCCGTTCGGCGGGAGCAAATTCGTCGTTCGAGCCGGTTATGGCATTTTCTATGACGGCTTCACCAACGGCACGGGTGGTCCTCTACAGGCTGCTGTCAGCGCTTTGCCGTGGACCCAGGCCTATCAGTTGCCGGGCCCCGGATTCGACATCGCCAATCCTTACGGCGGTTCCCCTACTCCGTTCGGCACCGGAAACTTCGTCTCCCCCGCCACCGTGCTCACCGTTCAATCCGGTATGGTGCCGCCGTATTCGCAGAACTGGAATCTCTCGGTTGAACGGGTCATCGCCAAAGACTATCTCCTCGATGTTCGCTACGTCGGGACTAAGGGAACCCACTTGCCTCGATTTATCGAAGCCAATCCCAGCATTTACGGCGCAGGAGTAAACGCGGAAAACAATAACGAGATTCGCCAGTACACTACTTGCAATGCGGCGGGAGTCTGCAATTACGGATCGGTGGGGTTACTCGCCGACGAGTCCAGTTCCACTTATCATGCACTGGAAGTAGCTTTCTCTCGCCATTACTCCCACGGGCTCAGCTTTCTAACCTCATTCTGGTACTCAAAGAGTCTCGACGATATTTCCACGCTCAACGTGGCCGGTTCGGCGCCCACGCTGGTGGCCGGAGAGAACGACCTGGCGCAGAATCCATTTGATTTGGCTGCGGAAAAGGGCCCGTCCCTGTTCGATTCCAAATTCCGTTTCGTGTTCAGCGGGTCTTACGCGATACCAGCCTGGCATAGCGGTTCACGCACCGTCGAGCTTATCACGAATGGATGGCAATTCAACACCATCGCCACTTTGTCGTCGGGTACTCCGTTCACGGTTTACGATAGCGCCGACGTTTCTCTGCAGGGCAGCGCACCCGAGATTTCCGGATTCTATTCCAGCCGGCCGGACCTCATCTCCAATCCCAACGCCGGGCAGCCGCACACCCCTAACGAATGGGTGAGCCGGTCGCCTTTCTTGCAACTAAACCCGGCAACTCAGGCGGGCCAGTTCGGAAATGAAGGGCGCAACGTCGTGCGGGGTCCCGGAATCGAGGATGTCGATGCTTCCCTCTTCCGGAACTTCAATATCAGTGAAGGCCGGCGCCTGCAGTTCCGGGCGGAGTGCTTCAACTTGTTCAATCATCCCAACTTCGGCTTGCCTGAAAACGATTTGGAATCGCCGGCATTCGGGCAGATACTGCAAGCGGGCCCGCCGCGCCTCATGCAACTCGCACTCAAGTTCCTATTCTAGGGAGGTGAACCGTGCTGTTGACCAGCGGCCGTATTCCCCGCACTGGAAGTACCCAGTGCGCGATCAGCATATCGCTTCCAGATCTCCGGGTCGGCCAGCATTTTTATAAACAGACCGCCCACGACGGACCTCGCCTGGAAAGCTTCTCTCGCCCCAGTCTTCGTGTCGTACCAATCGGAGAGGGGCACCCGGTTTGGCGTGTCGTTTGCGAACTCATAAGCGGGCGCAATCAGTAATTGAAAGTCAGACGGATTCTCCGCCAGCGTAGCCGTCCACGCCTCCCAATCGAGCTTCGTGTAGGTCTTCCGGTTATCAAGCGGCAAACCATACGGGTTGAGGTGTCTTTTGCTGAATGCGATCTCTGTCCGGGCAATCTCAGCCGGGAACAGGTTCAGGTCGAGAAGCTTGTCCCACACCAGGTTGTACTTCTGGCTCCACGTCCCCGGCTGATCGAATGCCAGCTTATAATGATCGCCCTCAGCCGCAAGATCTACCCACTTACCCGCGAAGTCATGCGCGATCTGGCTATAGAGGGCGGCGTCCTTCTTATGTCCCGTCCTCTCGCAGAGTATGCCATACGCTCCGAGCGCCACGATCGCTTTGATAGAAAGGTTGGCGTTGTGTGCCAGATGACCGGCGAAGTCGTCGGTGGAAAGCTGGTTCGCGGGGTCGAGCCCCTTTTCCCTGAGATACTCCGCCCATCTTGTAATTTCCGGCCAGTACCTTGCCGCGTAGTCCGCATTCCCCTCCACATGCGCGAGAGCCGCCAGCATGATTAACATATTGCCGCTTTCTTCTACCGGCATCTGATTCTCCTCGGTGCGCTCGCCGCCCCCGTAAACTTGTCCGTTCGCCTGGGGATAGGTGCCGAGGTCGTGAGGCGCGAAGGGCCATGGCCATCGCGGCATACGCGCATAGTCAAGCACCGGCTGCAGCTGCGCCTGAAGAAGCTTCGGATTAAACAGAAGTGTGAAAGGCGAACTGGGATAAATCACATCCACCGTCGAGATGCATCCGTTGCTGAAATTCTCCTTCGGGAAATACATCGCCGTCCCATCCGCATCGGCCACAAGTTTCTGGGCCGCCAGCGTCTGGCGATAAGCCAGCGCTGCGAGAAACGCATAGCGTTCACCTCCGGCCCGGCGCAGATCGGCCATCAGTTGAGTGTCAAAAGCGACACTCCGCGCCAGCAGTGAATCGTGTTCATTTCGAGCGAGGCGGATGAGATCGGCCGCTCCAGCCCCGTTTCTTCTCCACCACGGGCGCTCCTTGCGCTGAAAGTATTCGATGGCGTATTCATCGTCGTACGCCAGCATCAGGTACCGACGAACGGGCTTTGAACCGACATGGCCAAACTCGATGCTTGCGCTAATGGAGAGATCACTGGGCGATATCCTATCTGAGAAATCGTCCGAGTCCATGAGTTTGCCCGTGGACTGGAATGCGCGTACGGCGTCCTGGTGCATGCCGCCGGCAAATGAATCTCCTCCCTTGTGATCGCCAGCCAAATAAACATAGCCCCAGTCGATTCGCAGGTTGTCACCGCGTTTCGCGAGGACAGCCTGGTCTCGCGAACCCATGCGCAGTACAGACTCGCCCTCCAATTGGTACCGCGCCCAACTGACTGCTTGCTCCGGGGTGTTGACCACAAGATCCGAACCAGCGTCGAAGTAAATTGCAACTTCGTGGCTGGCCCCATCCGTCGAGACAATCTCCCAGTCCAGGTAAGTCAGAGGGCGCGAGAGCACATCGAGGTCATCCGGTAGGGCTGGAGTCAGGAAAGTGAGGACCAGCTTCACGCCTGCACCAGCGAATGTGAAGATCGACCTTGTCGGCAAAACCTCCACGGCGACTTGAGGAAGCGATTGGATTTGTGTTCGCTCGCGTCCCATTACCTGGTAAGTCATCAAGTCGATACGGGCCAGCGCTGTCAAAGTGTTCGGTTTACCAGTCCAGTGAACCGTTCCGGCATCGTTCAGATGATCGGTATTCGACCAGATACTGAAGTAAGGATCATGAGCCACCAGCGGTACGGCCGGCGGGCGAAAGTGTTTTACTTCCTGGGCGCAGCCTGCAAAGGTGATTGCGAATAGGGCGAAGCTGAGGCGAGTACACATGTCTTTACCGGTCTGAATCGACAATTGCCTGATAAGCCAGTGCATGCACCTGCCTGTCCAGGGTCAAATCCCCGGAAGGATGCAGTTGCGCCATAAAAATTACGATCATCTGTTCTTTTGGATCAATAGAGAACGCGGTGTAGAAGAAGCCGCCCCAGTTATATTCTCCCGGCGAACCCAGTTCCGCGAGCGGCGCTTTCACTCCGTCGATACCGAAGCCCAGCCCGAAGCCTTGCTCCGGTTCGATTTTCCCCAATTGATCGTGGGTCATCAGTTCCACTGATTTCCTGCTGAGAAGCCGGGTCCTCCCGGTCTTCCCGACGATGCTGCCACCGCCAATCATCATCTGGCAGAACCGCGCGTAATCTCCCGCTGTGGACACGAGGCCACCACCGCCGGAGAACAGTTTCTTAGGCCCGCGATATGGATAGTCGGCGGAATAGGTAAAAGATCCTTCTGTGATTGGCGTGTCGGGAAACCGATTGAGTCCTTTGTCGGGATAGTAGGTGTAGGCCGCGGCCAGTCTGTCCAGCTTGCTCTCCGGCGGAAAAAAGTAGGTGTCCTTCATGTCGAGCGGTTCGAAAATCCGCGTGCGGAAGAATTCGTCGAGGGGTTCTCCGGAGATCACTTCCACCAAGCGCCCCAGCACATCCACACCAAGGCTGTACTCCCAGCGGTCGCCGGGGTTGAAGAGCAGGGGAAGACTCGCCAATCGCTTCGTGTTGTCCTCGATGGTGCCGTCGTACGATAGCAGTCCCGCGGCGATGTTCGCATTCTTGTAGAGCGGGCCAAGTACCGGATTCCATGGATAAGTAAGTCCGGAAGTATGCCGCAGAAGGTCGCGAATTGTGATCTCTCTCGTGGCGGGAATTGTGTAAGGCTCGCCCGAGGCAGGTCTCACCAGGACCTTGGGATTCTTGAACTCCGGAAGATACTTCGAGATCGGATCTTCCAACAGGAAATGACCCTCCTCATACAACATCATCACAGCCAGGCTGGTGATGGGCTTGGTCATGGAGCAGATACGGAACATGGTGTCTGGACGCATCGGCTTGGCCGCCTCGCGGTCCATCATCCCCTGCGCTTCGAACCATGCCACCTGGCCGTGGCGGACCACTAACGTGACCGCCCCCGCAATCCGCTTGGCATCGATGTCTCGCTGCGTGGCGATTCCGATTCGCTCCAGCCGTTCCGGAGATAAACCAACAGCTTCGGGTTTTGAGGAAGGCAGTTCTTTCGCAGCGGCGGCCGCGGTGATGACGAGCAGCGAAATGAAGGTCGAAGCGATTCTTCTGCGATTCAATTCGTTTGCAAGCTTCATTTGTAATTTCCCATTCCCCAGTACGGTATCAAAACTCAGGAGCGAGCGCTGCTGCTTCAGACGCTAGACTCGCCATAGCGTTCTCCAGGCGGATCCACGATGGACTGGGGGCTTTCAAGCGCTGGCCGCGGCGCATTCCGGTAGTGTTGGCACTACCCCCGAACCGCCCGGCGCATGTGCTTGAGACGCGGTTCGGCTTCCCCAGATGAAGGATCGCGAAGTTGAGGAACCCCACCCAAAGAAACCTCGCCTCGGGTAGCGCGGGCTTCAGCCCGTGCTGCCCACATTTTCCCGCCCACCTCAGCCCACGAGACCCCTCCCAATCACATCAATTCCAAGAACTCTATCTCCC
>PLFE01000050.1 GCA_003136675.1 Bryobacterales bacterium | reverse complement strand
GGTTGCCAGCGCGGACTTCAGTGAAGTCCGCGCCACCTCCGGCTCTCAGTTCACAGCGTTTCCATCGGCATCAATTACTTGAAACGAGCCGAGATTTAACTCCCGCACGCCGGCTTCGATTTTGGCGCGATCGCCCACTACCACCCAGATGAAGTTATCAGGATGCAGCACCGATTGGGCCGTATCTTCCACCGACGACTTGCTGAGCGCCCGCACCTTATCCGGATAGGTTTGGAAATAGTCGTCCGGTAGTCCGAAGCGCACGATCTGCCCGATAGATTCGCTCACGGCCGCGATCGTCTCAAACGCGCCCGGTTGCTTCAACGTCGCGTTGATCTTGGCCTTGTCGAGTTCTTCGCCGGTGATGGGCTGATCCCCCACGATGGAGTGCAACTCTTTGGCAACCTCCACCAGCGATTCCTTCGTTTTATCCGTCTGCACCGGCGCCAGGGTGACAAACGCCGACGGCCCTCGATTCTCTAACACGACCGACTGCACGCCATAAGACCAATGCTTGTTTTCACGAAGATTCATGTTCAGCCGCGCTCCGAACTCTCCACCCAGAATGGAGTTGACGGTCTCGATTGAAATGTTGCGCGGGTCGGACTTCGGCGGCGCCACTTCACCCGCCAGAATGGTGGATTGCAGCGCTCCCGGTTTATCGATCAGATAAACGCGCGGCCTGGCCGCCACTGCCACGTTCGCGATATTCTTCTTCGGGACGCTTCCCGGCGCCCAGCCACTGAACTGCGCCTCCAGTTTCGGGGCTATCTCGGCCAGCGTCGTATCGCCCGTCACAATCATCGTCGCGTTGTTGGGGTGGAACCACGTCTCATGCAGCTTCACCATGTCATCCCGCGTCATTTTCGAGACGCTGGCTTCATTGCCGGTACCGGAAAATGGCATCGAATAAGCGTGGCCGTCGCCGTAGATCAGCGCGGGAAATACGCGCAGCGCCATCATGGTCGGCGTAGATTTTTCACGCTGAATGGCGGCAATCCGCTCCTTCTGGATGCGCGCGAACTCGGACTGCGGGAACTCAGGATGCAGAATCACGTCCGCATAAATGGCAAGCGAGGCGTCCACGTTGGTCTTCAGCGCGGACAGCGAAACGGTCGTGGTATCGAGCGTAGAGTTGGCGTTGAGAGTTGCGCCCAAGTTGGCCAGCTGCTCGCTGATCTCAAGCGCTTTGCGCGTCTTTGTCCCGGCATCCAGCAGTGTTGTCGTCATGGACGTGGCGCCCGGTGCGGCAAACTGGTCCGCTGCATAACCGGCATCCACCTGAAGGGCGAAGTTCACCACGGGAATGTCATGCCGCTGCGCCAGAATCACCTTCAAACCGTTCTTCAGCGTCATGTGCTCCAGTTTGGGGAGCTTCAACTCGGGCGCGGGCCCTAACTCCGGCGCTTTCGAACGGTCCACCGCCGTCATGGTTTTATAGTCCGGGAACGGCAGCACCGTGAGCACGTAAACCCCATCGCTCAACCAGCGCACCGATGCACCCATCACCCCGGGGGCCGTCGCGGCGGCAACCCGGTCGTAACTGATCTTGTACTGCGCGGGGTTCTTTGCAAAAGTCGCCCCTTTCGCCAGCAGATCGCTCTTGCCCCCAAAACCACCAATGCGTTCGACCCCCCGGATCACGCCGGCCGCGTACTGAACCTTCACGCGCTGCAATTCTTCCGGCGTCGGACCTTCGCGCAGGAATTTCGCCAACTCCTCATCCAGAACCGCCTCCACCTTCGCCGGATCCTGCCCCGGCTTCACCGTTACTTCGACATCAAACTGGCCTCCGATTTCGCTGGAGTCGTTGGAGCATTGCACCTGCGTAGCGATCTGGTCGCGGTAGACCAGCCGCTCGTAGAGCCGCGAGTTCTTGCCTCGTGCCAGCACGGCGCTCGCGATGGTCAGATAATCCGCGTCCGCCGCTCCATACTCGGGAACGTTCCAGACTTTGTAGATCCGCGCTTGCGGCACGCGGTCTCCCACCGTCTGGCGGTGGGTCCCCGTCATCTTGGCGATCCACACCTCTTCATGCGCCACCGGTGGCCCGGACGGGATGTCCCCGTAGTACTTCGTCACTTTCTCCTTGGCGGTCTTAAGATCAATGTCGCCAGCCAGCACCAGGACGGCGTTAGAGGGTCCGTAGTAGGTCCTAAACCACTCCTTCACGTCGTCCAGCGAAGCCGCGTTCAGGTCGTCCATCGAGCCGATCACGGACCAGGAGTAAGGATGCCCCGCCGGGTAGGTGTTCTCCGGCATCAGGATGTCTACCAGTCCATAGGGCTGGTTCTCGCCTTGCCGCTTCTCGTTCTGCACCACGCCTCGCTGCAGATCAAGCACTTTCTTGTCCAGCGCGTTCAGGAGATGGCCCATGCGGTCGGACTCGATCCACAGCGTGAAGTCCAGCGCCGAAGTGGGCACATTCTCAAAGTAATTGGTGCGGTCGTTTTCCGTGGTGCCGTTCAGATCGGTAGCGCCGATCTTCTCCATCGCCTGGATATACGTTCCTTTGAAGTTCTCGCTGCCGCCAAACATGATGTGTTCGAACAGGTGCGCGAAACCTGTCTTGCCGGCCTTTTCATTTTTGGAACCGACGTGGTACCAGGTGTTGACCGCCACGATCGGCGCTTTGTGGTCCTCATGGACGATCACCGTCAGGCCATTGGACAGCGTAAACTCCTGGTAGGGAATTTCGACGGTGGGAAGAGCGTTCTGGGCGGCGGCGTAGCCCACCATCGCGAGCGCGAATGCCGTTGTGCGAAAGAGCATAGTTGTTCCCGATATCATCTCAAACCACCAGATGGGCTCTTAGCGGCGCGAATCCGGCCGTATCCGGAAATGCCGTTCCGGTGTCGTCAGTCGCCCTTGCGGCGTCCCACAGCGCAATCAAGGAACGCGCAGAACGGGACGCGCGCCTCAGCGTTCTCGATCCGCTGGTGATCAAAAGATGAGCTTGATTGAAAACTGGATCTGCCGCGATGAGGCGGCGGTGCGGCTGATCATCCCGAACCCCGGACCCGTCACCGTATTCGCGGGCAAACCGAAATTTACGATATTGAACAGATTAAAAAACTCGGCGCGAAATTGAAGCGTACCCAGTTCCCCCGCCCCTCTTTTGCCGATGGGCGTGTCCTTGATCAGGGCAACATCCGCGTTGCGTAACGCAGGTCCGCGAAATGTGTTTCGCCCCAGCATACCGAAGCGGCCGTGGTTCGGTCCGGTTCCGCCCGGCACATTGATGGGCACGAAGAAGAGGGATGCATTATCCGCTCCCAGTCCGAAATAGTCTTCGCGTACGGTGCGGCTGGTCGATAGGTCGGGAGTGCCGATCTGATCGGGCCGGTCGGTTCCATCCGATCCAACCCCGGTTTGCTGCACACCCGAATAGATGGTGAAAGGAAGTCCGCTGAGGAACGTCCCAATCCCCAGCAATTGCCAGCCGCGGGTGAGCGTCTTCCCCAAGGGTCGCAGAAGACCCACCGAATCCGCATGAAGATCCTGGAAAAGGCTGAAGGTCAATGCGCTCTTGATATCAAAACCGGAGGGCCCTTTGTCCGCACCAGGATCGAACGGGTTCATGGGAGCCGTCTGTGCCACAGCCCCGGAAGATCCGGCGATGAAACCTCCAATTACGGCGCTGGAATCGTCCAGAGATTTCGAGTAAGTGTAACTGACCTGAAAGCCGAGCCCGGAGGCGGTGAGGTTATTCTGCGCCGAGAGTTGCAGAGCATGGTAAGTGGAGTGCGAGCGGTTGGTGATTTCGCTGACCGGCCCGTACCCACCAGTGACCTGGCCCGATGAATTGAACTGCGTGTAAGGGGCGAACCCGGGACTGGCTCCTGTGAAACCGTTCGGAAAATCGATGGCGGGCAACCTGACCCCAGCCGTTCCAACGTACGCGCCGTTCAGCGTGACTCCCGCGACTTTCTGCTCCACGCCGGCAGTCCATGTGCCAACATAGCCGCCGCTGAAGTTGGGCGCGATCCCCGCCACCGACAGCGGCGTGATCTGGTGACCGGGAGACAGAGCCGCCAGTTGTTGCTCGTAGAGCAACACATCCATCAGAGTATTCGGGGGCACTTTATTGGAGTTGCCCGAGGCGAACACAAGCTGCCCGCCCGGCGTGTAAACGGGGGGCAATTGCTGTGGCGTGATGGTCATGCCGTAGTCAATGAATTGGCCCGGGGCGGCGGTGAGCCGGGGATACACCACAAACGGGGTGCTCCCGGTGAGCTGGTTGTCCTGCCAGAGATTCACCAGCAAGGTTGTGATGGCGCCGCCCACATGCATCGTGGTGTTTGAGGCCACGCGCCAATCCAGTCCCAGCCGGGGGCCCCATCCGTTCTTGTCGAGCTTGTATCCCGGCTGTGGGTTAATGATCAACTCCGATCCCGGCAACCCGGTTCCGCCGGAAAGAACGGGCGCGGACGTTCGTTTATCTTCCTCGCGAATGGGCGAAGTGATTTCATAGCGCAGGCCATAGTTCAAAGTCAAACGGCCTGTGGCTTTCCAAGTGTCCTGCACATACGCGTTGTATGAATCGCGGTGAATGGCGGAATCACCGATGGAACTTCCCTGCGCGAACATCAGCGGCGCGACGGCGATGGTGTAGGTGAACGCACTCGCCGTCAGCAGACCAGTCAGCGTGTCGGGCAACGGATCGCCTGCATCGATGTTGTGCAACCCACTGAGCGAGCGTATCTCCACTGGAGAATAAGCCACGCCGCCGCCGAACTGGAACTGCCCGTTGGGGGTGATTCCAAACAGCGTCGTATCGCGGTTCGAGCGCACTTCTCCGCCGGCCTTCCACGTGTGCGTTCCGCGAATCCATGTAAAGTTCGCACGCTCCTGCAGGAGATTGCCGTATTCCGCCGTCACCGAACCACCTGCTGCATTGAACGCCTCATAAAGTCCGTCGCCAAATACCAGCGACGGGTCGGTGCGATCGGACGTGGGGAACTGCGGCGTGGTGCGCGTGAAGCTGATCGAATAATCCTGAGTGGTAGCGGCCGCCGGCGTGCGCAGCAGGGTGATCACCGCGTTGCGTTGGTGATCGATGAAATTGATCCCGAATTCGGGCGAGATGGCGGTCTGGTCGGGATTGGTAGTCGGGCCGGTGACGTTATCCATCGTGAAGCGGCTGAACAATTTCGATCGATCGGAAAGGGAGTGATCGATGCGCGCGGAAAACTGGTCCGCAACCGTGGTCACCTTCGACGAGCCAGCCCAGGTTCGCGCGCCGTAGGGGCCCTGCGGATCGTTCGGAAGAGGGTACCGCGCCAGCACCTTCGCAATGCGCGGATCCACCGGCACAATCAGGGTGTCGCCGGGGAATGCGGTGGTATCGAGGCCCTGTCGTTCGGCGGCGGTTGGAACGGGCAACACCTCCGTATCGCTGAGCACTTGGCGGAACCCTTGATACTCCACAAAGTAGAATGTCCGGTTGCGCCCCGTGTACAAATGCGGAATCGAAAACGGGCCGCCCAACGTGAATCCAAACTCGTTGCGGATGAAGGGCGGAATGCGCTGAGGGCTGGCGATCGTTTTGTAGTCGAAGAAGTTGCGCGCGTCGAGCGCCGCGTTGCGCAGAAACTCGAACAACGAGCCATGCACCATATTCGATCCCGACTTCGTGATGATGTCCGTGAAGCCTGCCGCCCCACGCCCAATCTCCGCGGGCATCCATCCCGAACTGGAGCGAATCTCCTGAACTGCGTCAACGTTGAAATTCGTGAACGTCGCGCCACCCATTTCAGGGTCGGTGCTATCAGCCCCGTCCATCGCAAACACGGCCGCCGTACCGCGCTGTCCGTTTATCGCGAACTGCTGCGTGAAATTGGATGCACCGCTGGTGTCGGTCATCGTCCCGGCAGCCAGCAGAAGCAATTGGCTGAAGTCGCGTTTGTTGAGCGGCATCCCCGAGACAGCCTTCGCGGATAAACTTTCGCCGCCGCTTCCGGTGTGCGTTTCCGCGCCGGAGAGCAATGAGACAGAACCGTCCGTCGCCAGCTCGATGATGGTCTCGGGTGCACCATCCGGCAGCAAGACAGGCCGCGAATAAGTCGAGCTTGAGCCGTTGTAGTCAACCGAAAGGGAGTACTCACCGGCAGCCAGCGCGTCGAAGACAAAATGCCCGTCGCTTCCGGCAATGGCTGTCGCATTGCCGGTAGCGGACTGCATGCGGACAAGGGCTCCTGCGAGCGCTGCTCCGTGGGCATCACGAACTGCGCCTTGCCACGAGTGGACCAAGGGTGGTTGTTCGGCCGCCGCACAAAAGCCAAAAATTGCGCACGCTAGCAGGGCAATCAGCTCTTTGAACAAGATTCAGCTTAGCTCATATCCATTCCGGCGGTATTGAGACAAAGATAGCCACCGGTATCGCCTGATCATGCTGCTGATGTTTTGAAGAACCGACGGACTTGCCGCGAGCCAACAGTCGCACGTTGTGACGTATTCTCACTCCAGTCCCGGGCCAATAAAAAACGAGCATCGGCATCACCTCAGCGGGAGGTGGTGGCATCTTCTTCTCCATTCCGCCGTGCCGCTTCGAGTTGCATATCCTTAGAATTGGGGCGGAAGCGCATCGTGAAGACTTTGCTCGTTTTCGAGGACGAACGCATCGAGATATATGAGGGCCCAATCCGATCTGGAACGCGATCAGCCACGCCGCTGATGACCCATCCCCCCGCACAAAACGACATCCTCGCGTTCTTCCGAGCGTATGAGGTTCACGATATTGGTGATGTGTGTGTGAAGGTCAACATGGGGAGACAACACGTGGACGCCGTCACCGGGGCCTGTGAGAGACGGCGTAAACGCTTCGTGCCCTTGCGCCAAAAGCGCACTTCGTACTCGCTTCCAGCACCAACCGCCATGCCATGCGCCGTGCACCAGGGTGCGTCGATATCGGTAGCTAACTGTACCCGCCTCGAGGGATCGTGTAGCGCTTCTCGCCACACGATCTCATCGACGCTTGATTACGGTACCAAAGGTTGCGGATTAAGAGCTACTCGGTCAAGAAGGAGTCCTGAAAGCCGGAGCAACGCCGCCCGTAGGCTTCCCTCTTGAAATTCGTTGGCTGTTTCCGCGAGTTCCGATGCGATGATCGAAACCCATGGCGGCGGCCCAGGAAGTGGCCACGGAATTAGTCTGGGAGGCGTTCCGCAGTAATCGTCCAGGAATTGTGCGATCGCCGTCTCCCCCGTCGCTATTATTTGTTGCGCTGCCTGCTTGTTCGACATCGCAGAGGCCGCTTGCTGGGTGGTAACAATCGAAACCAAATATGGGACCGCCCAATCCAGGGGTTGGTTCCGAACCGCCAAATACGAATTCGTATTTGGGTTGTGCCCGGGCGCATACGGCGTAGATGAAGCGTTTGGATTGTCTTCGTTTGGCCGTAGAAAGGCCGGATGGTACATGACTACGAACCTCTCCCACCACGATTGGAGATGTGAAGGCATCATATCCTCCTTTCGCGTGAGTCTGATTCGCAGCGGTGGCTCGGGTTGCGCGCGCCCGCATTTTCAAACGGGCCTGTTCTATGTGAAGTTTGCTCGTTCATTTCGAGTTCTCCTTTGTCACTGAGGTAGTGGCGCCAGACTCCGAAACGTTTCGAGGCGTCGGAATATTATTGGTGCTATCGTGACGCCGGAGTTAGTTGATCGTGAACGTGAGCGCGTTTGACTTGTTCCCGCCCTGGGCCGGGTTGGTCGCGGTAACCTGTGCCGTTCCGGCATTGGTAATGTCGGTGGAGAGTACGGCCATTTTGATCTGAGTGCTGCTGACGAAAGTAGTTTTTCGGGCAGAGCCGTTCCAGTTACCGGTGCAACCGCTGACGAAGCCGGTACCGGCGATGGTGACGTTGAGCGTTGCGCCGCCATGGGTTGCGCTGCTGGGCGTGAGAGTTTTGAGCACCGGCGCCGCACTCGCGGTGACGACGCTCAGGTTCTCGCTGACTTTGCCGATATTGCCGCTACTGTCGGTGGCGATGGCCGTCAGCGCCCTGACGCCGGGGCTGCCGGCCACCGTGGCGAACTGTGCGTGGTAGACGTTCTTGCCCGCGGACGTGGCAGTGACGATCTCGTTCGCATCAATGACGCCGTTTCCGTTCGCGTCAAAGGTGGCCTGCACTCCGGCCACAGCGACGTTATCGGTGGCGGTAATTGAAACGGTCAAGGAGCCGCCGATGCCCACGGTAGCGTTCGCGACGGGGGATGTGATGGAGACAACAGGCTTGGTGAAGTCGATGGAACCATTCAGATTGACGTAATCCTGAACGTTCTGCTCGGGGTTTGGATCGCCAAAATCTCCTGCGCCATATTCCGTGTTCAACGTATTGCCCACATTGAATACCACTTCGGGGAATTGGTGATTCAGGTTAGCGAAATCGTTGAAGGTCGGATCGTTGGTTGTGGAGTAGCCCTGCACCTGGGATACGACGTTGCACTGGAGCTGCCAGGAATAGCTCATCAGGCTCAAATAGCTGGTGCCCTTCTCTTCCGTATTATCGATGCCGCCGTGTCGCAGGCCGAGGGTGTGGCCCATTTCGTGGGCAATGGTCCTCCACTGCGTGCAGGCGTTCATGAGATAGCCGTCGGGGTTGGTCCCCCAGTTTCCGAGACTCAAAATCAGATCGTTGCCGGGGAGGCTGTTGTAATCCGGCGCGTTGTTGAAGAAGACTTCCGATAAGCCGGAAGAGCCGCTGAAATAGACAAACGTGCTGGTGGTATCGGGTAATGGCGAGAAGAGTCCGTTAACGACGATCTCCTTTGCGTTGGTTGTCGAAAATCCTTTGATGGAAAGGACTTGGCCTGCGCCTGTGCCCCCCACGATTTTGACGAAGTTTCCAGCGTCCTGGCCGGGAACCGCGTCTCCGGCGATGATGTAGTCAAGCCCGGTTTGATACAGGCCCGCCGAAGCAATGGGATGAGTGGTCGCGGGCGAGTCGACAAATGCGTAGTGGTCCGCCAGGATTCCATACTTGAAGGCCAACTCGCGGCCGTCACTGTCCTTCGATCCGAAGTAATGATCTTTGGCATCTTGAAACGAGCGGGTGGTGACGCCCGTTACATTCAGCGAGTTGGGCGCGCCGAAGTAGAGCACTTCCACGAGGGCAGTATTATTCGTAGCGGTTCCGATCTGATCGCCGCCATTCAGCGGGCCCTGGCCCATGTTGTAAGAGAGCGGGAATCCGTCGAAATCGTTTCCGGAGCCGCCGTCGATATGCATGGCGACGCCGGCCGGGATCGGATCTGGCGCCGCGCCATCGCTACGCAATCCGTACATGTTGCCGGAAAGTTCGGGCGCCCGGGAGAGCATGCGAGGCAGAGAGCCGGGTGTGCCGGTGGGTGACGTGATCACGCCAGGAGCCGGGTGAAAGTTGTAACCGCTTTGATCGCTGAGCCAGTCGAGTTCGAGGAACAGATCGCGAGAATTCACGTTGGCGCCCATGGCTGCGAGATTGAGGTCGATGACGCCATCCTGATTCATGTCGATGCCAGTGGTTTCCCAATGATCGAGCAAACCGTCCTGGTCGGAATCGAGGTGATTGGCTCGGTAGATGATTTGCGCTCCCGCGGTGGTGGTCACCTGGAACGCGATGCGATGGTCGCCGCGTCGCATGGTTCTGACAGTGCCCGTTTCGTCCTCGGCGGCGTTGGCGATCTGCAGGTTTACCCCAATGGATGAGACGATATTTCCGTGACCGATCTGGTCTCCGATTTGGGCGACGGCAATGGCGGTGAAGGGATGGTAGACCTGATCCTTGGGGGGCGAGAGTTGATTCTCAACATCCACGCGAATGGTCCAGAGCCCAGTCTGATTGGAAAACAAAAGCGGAAAGTTGCCGAGGACCGGGTTGGTGCGGCTGGCTGAACTGGGCGTGCCGACGAACGCGATGACGAAGGAATCGTCCGCGATGCCCGCAGCTCCCAGGCCGAGGTTTACCACGGCGATGCGGCTGTTGGTGGGATATGTCGTGAAGTACACCGCGGCGCCATTATCGTTGTATCCCAGCTCCGCCGCGTTGACGCATGTCTCACCCGGGTCGCAGACTCCGTTGTTATTGCCGCCGGAGTTCGGCACCTCCACCATGAGGCCGGTGACGCGGATGATTTGCCACGCCGTGCCCGTGTTCACCGCGGCGAAAATGCCCGGACCCGCGGTGGTCCCCAAGGCGGCGGCGCCCGTGGATGTCAATGTTCCCTGGAATGCAATCACATTCCCGTCCGATGAGATGGCTGGCGCGGTATCGAGGTAAGAGAAGGTGCTGCCGTCCGCAATGGTGGTCTGCACCGCGAAGTTGTTTGTAAACACGAGGACCTGATTCAGCTCGTTGCTCGTGTTGGTCGTGGTCACAACTAATGTGCCATTCGCGGCCACAACCGGCTGAGGCGTGCCCGTTGTGACGGCGTGTGTCTTATTTGCTCCGCCGGTGTCTTCCACCAGATCCGTGGTCGTGCCCGAGATGACCGCGAAGACCGACTCGCCGGTCTTGTTCAGGCTGGCCGCATCATAGGTGCCGTTATACTTCTGGCCCGACCCCGCACGCGCGAGGTACGTGTAAGAGTTCTGCGCGTTGGCATTCCATAAACGGATATTGGATGAGGTTCCCTCGATCTCGTCTCTAGCCACCACCTGATTGTTCACATTGATCTGCATTTGCGGGCTGAAGGTGACGCTTCCTGGGTTGCCCGAGGCCGGGTTGATATCGACCAGGGGGTGCATGTTTCCATCGCCGGTCCAGATGGTCTGTCCAATGGACGTCTGGCCCATGAAGGCGCACAGCCCGTTGTCGTTGATGGAGGGCGCACCCAGAGCTGTGAACTGGCCGGCCTGGGTGGTGGCGACCATGTAGTATTCGTAGAACTTTCCTGGAATCGGAGTTGTTTGGGCGCCAAGAACGGCGATGCCCGCGAGAGCGAGGAGGGGGATTTTGAGGCTTTTTGGAAGCATGAAGGAAAACGCCTGTCTTCGGAGTGGGATAACGGCCTACTGGAGTATATGGCCGCGTCCTACAATCAGGCAAGCTTTTTGTATGACTGATGGCGCAAGCCTGGTACCAAACACTGCACTGTCGTCAGTGCAGGTCGGTGACTTTGACTTCTTTGGCGACGCCGGTGGACGCGAACTTCAGATAGGCGATGATGTCCGCGAACTCCTGCGGCGTATAACCGGCGGAGGTGGGAGGATGGGACCACGCGGTGTTCGGCTTCATGGACGCAACGTCGGAGGATTTCAGATGGAGCAGTACTGCGGGAGTCTTGCTGAGGTCGTAGACCTCGAGGATGTCTCCTTCTTTGCTCTTCTGGATTCCGGGGAAGCTGCGGCCATTCTGCAGTTCGATTTGCTGCACGTAGGCCGTCATGGACATTTGTATCGTCATGACCAGGCCCTTCGGCCCGACGACGCTGGCCAAACGGGTAAGATCCGGTCCAATCGCGTTCCCGTTGCCTTCGAGCGAATGGCAGGTGGCGCAGGCGAGGCCTTTCGGGGAATGCAGAAACAATTCCTTCCCGCGCTGGGTCTGCTCAGTAGGCGCGTCGGCTGCGAACAGGGGCAGTGCGACCGTAAACCCGGCGAGCAGCAAAGCGCAGAACAGTGTTTGTTTCATAAATCGCCTCCTGGAGACTACACCCGCTTGCGTGCACGCGAAGCTCCAGGATCAGCGGATTTGTTTTCAACGGCTTGCGTGCCACGTATTCTGGGTGTAAACAAAGCACGTGCGCCGTTTGGCGCAACTGCGTACTCCGAGGCTACTTCATGGCCATGGCGCCAACCGAACCCGCGGCGTCTTTCGCCAGGCTCAGGTGTTCCTGAAGAGTCGGCAGGGTGCCGGACGCAAAGCCCTTCAGATCGGGATTGGATCCTGCGCCAGCCTCGTGTTGGAACAGGGCGATGTCCGTCTCGTGGTCCTTCACCATGGCGCTCATGTACGCCTTATCGAACGCCGGGCCCGACAATTTGGACAGCCGATTCATCAGCCCTTGATCTTTCGCCGAGAGCTGGGACGGCATCAGAATATTGTCCTTGCCCGCGATGGACTTCAGCTTTTCGTTGGCCTTGGAATGATCGTCGACCATCCGCTGTCCGAAATCCTTCACCTTCTGGCTGCTGCCTTTATTGACGGCCATCTGGCCAAGTTTTACTTCAGCCATGCCTCCCTGCCCCGCGGTTTTGGCGAAGAGATGATCCGTCGCGGAGAGATAATCGGCAGCCATGAGGCCCACTGCCGATGCGGCGATTACTAGAGCGATTTTATAAAGTGTCTTCATTAGATACTCCTCGTTGATGATGATTTGCTTCTTAATTATATGTTTGACGGCGTGGACTTACCAGCCATACACGGGAGAAGAACTGCCTCCACGGAAGACTTCCGTGCTACTCAATACCGAACGCGATGCCCGGCGAGTTAGTCCCCGGAATTTGCTACCTGCGAACTTGCTCGGTTGAAACAAAGCCACTCCCGGCGGCTCTAACATGCGGAGACCATCCACGTGAATCAAGAAACACTAAAAGAATTACTCGTTGACCAGATCCGTGACCTCTACGACGCGGAGAAGCAGTTGGTGAAGGCACTGCCTAAGCTGGCGAAAGCTGCCGACTCGGAAGAGTTGGGCAACGCGCTACGCACGCACTTAGCAGAGACGCAGAACCATGTAGCGCGTCTTGAGAAGGTGTTCAAGTCGATTGGAGCACCGGTCAAAGGAAAGCCGTGCAAGGGCATGCAGGGCCTGGTGGAGGAAGGCGGCGAAGCGGTTCAGGAGAAAGAGGAAGGGCCTGCTCGCGACCTGGCGATCGTGGCCGGCGGCCAGAAAGTTGAACACTACGAGATGTCGGCGTACGGTACCGCACGCGCGCTAGCGGAACAGTTGGGGCTGAACGAAGTTGTTGAGCTTCTGCAGGAGACCGAGGACGAAGAGGAGAATGCGGATGCGACTCTCACTCAGGTAGCCATGAAGCTGTTTGACTCCTCCGGTGAAACAGAGGAAGGGGAAAGGGCGGTAGCCATGGGATCTTCTTCTTCCGGCGGAAGCGCGCCAAGCAACCGCAGCCACGCCCGGAAGCCTGCGCGCTGAACCACCCTGCGNNGAGGCTTATGCCCTGGTCAACATCCCTTTGCAGATGGCGATCAGGTCGGCGGCCAGTTCGGCGTATCCGTGAAGGTCGAAGGGCTTGAGCCGGTAATCGGCGCCCATTCCGCGTAGTTCCGCCTCTTCACGCGGACTGGCGGAGGCGGTCAACAGCACCACGTGGATATGCCGCAACACGGGTTCCTGCCGGATGGAACGCAAAACCTCCAGGCCGTCGTGTTTCGGAATATGCAGATCCAGGACAATCACGCACGGATGGGCTTCATGGGGATTCTCCCGCTGGGCGTGAACGTATTGAATGGCGCGGGATCCGTCGGTAACAATGTCCAAATCGAACTCCTCGCCCAGATCTTCCAGGGCGCGCCGAAGAATATAGATGTCCGATGGACTATCTTCTACAACCAGAATTTTCGGCGCCGCCATGGGTTCCCTTCCACACAATTTACTACAATCGGAGCGAGGTTTCGGCTCCTTGTCAACCAATCCCAAACCACCAGCGGCTGCTCAGGAACCGGGACGTTTCCCGGTGGTCGGCATCGGAGCTTCGGCGGGTGGATTGGAAGCGACCATTGAGCTTCTCAAAGGGCTACCTGCGAACACAGGCATGGCGTTCGTTCTTGTGCAGCACTTGGATGCGCACCGCGAAAGCCATCTGCCCGAGATCCTGGCCCGCACAACCCCGATGCCCGTGCTCCTCGCGGAGGATGGCGCCCGGGTGCAACGGGATCACGTTTATGTAATTCCCCCGAATGTGGTGCTGGGGATTCAAGACAGTACTCTGCGACTCTCGCCGCGCTCTGCAAGTATGCATCCTTATTACCCGATCGACCAATTCCTGTTCGCGCTGGCGGAAGATCAAGGGGCCTATTCGATCGGGGTGATTCTATCGGGCAGCGCTTCGGATGGGGCGCAGGGTTTGCGCGCCATCAAATGCGCCGCGGGAACCACGTTCTGCCAGTCGGAAGAATCGGCCAAGCATGGCAGTATGCCCCACAGCGCGATCGCGACCGGCGCGGTGGATTTCATCCTTGCCCCGCGCGCCATCGCCGCGGAACTGGTCCGCATCAGCACGTATCCGTGCCTGCCCGATTCCATTCACCTTCCCGAACCGATAGAGGGTTCAGAGGATAGCGACAGCGTCCGCGCTGCCGATCTGGAGGAATTTCAAAAGGTTCTCGCCATGCTCCGGAGAGCGACCCATGTGGATTTTGCGCAGTATAAGCAAAACACCATCCGGCGCCGGATCGGCCGCCAGATGGTGGTGCACAATACCGAAACCATAAGGGATTACGTCGCTTACCTCGACCAGCATCCCAACGCGCTGAACGATCTGTATCGCGACCTGCTGATCAGCGTCACCCAATTCTTCCGGGAACCGGCCATGTTTTCGAGCCTCGCGCAGATCGAAGGCCAGTTGCTGAAGCAGCGGGACCGGCATGCTCCTTTCCGTTTATGGGCGGCCGGTTGCGCGACGGGAGAAGAAGCCTACTCGCTCGCCATTGTGATCACGGAAGCGGTGGAAGCGGCCGGTTACTCAACGCCCATCCAGTTGTTCGGAACCGATATCAGCGACGGAGCGATCGACCGGGCGCGGGCGGGAGTTTATCCCGAGGCAATCGAAAGCGATGTCTCGCCTGAACGACTGAAAAAGTTTTTCACTCGCGTCGAAGCGGGCTATCGCATTTCCAAGAGCATCCGCGAGAGTTGTATCTTCGCGCGGCACGACCTGGTCCGCGACCCGCCGTTCTCGCAACTCGATCTGGTGAGCTGCCGGAACGTACTCATCTATCTGGGCACGGGCGCGCAGCAGCGCATTCTTTCGGCGCTGCACTACTGTCTGCGGCCCGACGGGCTCCTCGTGCTCGGGGCTGCCGAAAGTATCGGGAATCGCGACGATCTTTTTGGAGCGCGGGACAACGAAAACAAGATCTTCTCCAAGAAGCTCACTCCCGGCCGCTTTACCTTGACGATGGCCGACCCAAGGGGCTTTGAACATCTGCCCGTGGCGCCGAAGCTAAACGACCTGAACGCCACGCCCACGCTGGCGCAGATAGAGGCGCGAGCCACGCGTATCTTGCGCGACCTCTATGCGCCGCCTGGGGTAACGATCAACGATGCAATGCAGATCGTACACTTCCACGGACAGACCGGTCCGTATCTGCAGCCTCCCACCGGAGAGGCCAGCCTGAATCTGTTGCGCGTAGCCCACCAGAGCCTTCTATTTGCGTTGCGCAAGGCGATCGACGCCGCGGCGGAACGAAAAGAACCGGTTCACGAGACCGGAATTCCTTTCGAAGGCAAAGGAGAAACTCGCGAAATTGCTTTGCGCGTAATTCCTATTTTTGAGGGCGCGGCACGCTATTATCTGATCCTGTTCGAGGATGGCGCGGAGCCGCAGCGCTCTTCCGCTTCTTCGGTGGCCGTTCGAAATGAATCCAGCGTCTTCGAGGTGGAACTGGCCCATGCGCGCCGTCAACTCGACGAAACCAGAGAGTATCTTCGCAAGATCATCGAACAGCATGAGGTCGCCATGGAGGAATTGCGCGCGGCCCACGAAGAAGTTCAATCCTCCAACGAGGAAATGCAGAGTACGAATGAGGAGCTTCGCACGGCCAAGGAGGAACTGCAATCGTCCAACGAGGAACTGATTACCGTCAACGACGAACTCAGCAACCGGAACACGGAATTAGGCTCAGCGAACAACGACCTGAGCAATGTGCTGAACGCGGTGAGCATTCCGATTGTGATGGTGGGGATGGATTTCAGAATTCGGCGCTACACGCCGGCGGCTGCGCGGCTGCTGAACACCGTTCCCTCGGACCTGGGCCGCATGATCACCGACGTGCCTTACACCACGGACGTGCCCAGCCTCAAGGCGATGCTGTCGGAAGCTCTGGAGACTCTGGGCATCCAGAAAAGTAAGGTGCAGAATCGCGAGGGCCGCTGGTTTTCCGTGCAAGTGGGCCCATACAGAACGACCGACGATCGCATCGATGGGGCGGTGATCACCTTCGTCGATATCGACGACCTGACCAGGGCGCTGGAACGCGCCGAGGCCGCGCGGGATCTGGCCGAGGGAATTGTCGAAACCGTGCAGCATCCTCTATTGGTACTGGATCGCGAACTCCGCATCCAACGCGCGACCCCCGCCTTCTACAAAGAATTTCAGGTGACTCCCGCGGAAACGCAGGGGCAACCGATTGATCGCGTCGGCGATGGCCAATGGAACATTCCCGAATTACGCCGGCTCCTCGATCAGGCGCTCTCTCGAGATGTACCCTTCCGCGACCTGGATGTTGACTATGAGTTTCCGCGCATCGGCCGGAGAACCATGCGCTTGAACGCCCGGCGGATTACCGGACGTGACCACAAGCCGCACACCATTCTGCTGGCCATCGAAGACGTGACCGAGAGGAAGGAAGCTGCCGAGATTCAGTACAGGCGAATCTTTGAGTCGGCCAGGGACGGCATTGTCGTCATTGACGGGTTCTCGGGTGACGTGATCGACGTCAATCCGTCCTTTTTGGAGTTGACGCGGTACACCCGTGCGGAAATTGTGGGGAAGGCTCTTTGGGAGGCCCCGCCGTTCCGCAAAGCGGAGGAGGCGCGCCGCCTGGTGGCGGAATCGATGGAGAAAGGAGTGATCCGCCTCGATTCGGTTTCCTTGCAAGCCAACGATGGCCGCCGGCCCCTGGTCGAATTGATCGCCAATCGTTACCGGGTCAAAGACCGCGTCTTCATTCAGGCCAACATTCGAGATGTGACCGAACGGCGTCAGGCGGAGGAAGATCTTCGCAGGTCGAATCTGGATTTGCAGCAGTTCGCATTCGCCGCCTCGCACGACCTTCAAGAGCCGCTGCGAACTGTGATCACCCAGGCGCAGCTCTTACAGAAACAGTATCGCGGAAGCCTGGATGCCGACGCGGATGAGATTATCCAGTTCATCACCAGTGCGGCGGACCGGATGCGGCACATGGTTCTGGATCTATTGAACTATGCTCAAACGGCCAGGGCGGCTATCGCCATAGCGCCTACCAGCGTGGAGGCGGTGCTTTCAACCGCCCTGTCGAATTTGCAGCTTGCCATTCAGAGTGTGGACGCGAGGATCACCTGGGATACTCTGCCGACCGTTTTGATGGACCAGACGCAGCTCTTACAGTTGCTGCAGAACCTGATCGGCAACGCGCTGAAATACCGGGGTAAGGAACCGCCGTTCATTCATCTTTCCGCGAAGCAGGCGGGCCAGGAGGTGATTTTTTCCATTCGGGACAATGGAATCGGTATCGAACCCCGATTTTTCGAGCACATCTTCACGGTTTTCAAGAGATTGCACGGCTCCGAATATCCGGGGACGGGCATCGGCCTGGCGACTTGCAAGCGGGTCGTGGAGCGCCACGGAGGGCGAATCTGGGTGGAATCCGAAGTCGGCAAAGGATCGACCTTCTTCTTCACGGCGCGTCTCCCGGCCAGTAATACGTAACATTCTGCCGTAAGTATGACGAATGCGTTGGCCGTTCACGTGCTCAATATTTGAGCCATCAAGAAATGCCGCATAGGATTGTTATCGTTGACGATAATCCAGCCGATGCCAAGATACTGCTCATGGCCCTCGCGAAGCGGGATCCAGCCATCGAGACGGTGGTTCTGGAGGACGGAGCGAAGGCCGTCGATTACTTTTCGAACGCTCAAAAAGCAGGGGAAAGCGCGCCTTGCGACCTGGTTTTGCTCGACCTCAATCTGCCCCGCGTGAATGGTTTTGAGGTGCTGGCGTTTCTCAAGGGTGACGCGGAACTGAAGAAGATTCCGGTGGTGGTGCTCTCCGGCTCGAGCAGTCAGCAGGACATCGAACGCTGCTATGCGTCGGGCGCGAACTCGTACTTCTGCAAGCCCGTGGGCATTGATGAGGTGTTCAGCATGGCGGCGCAATTGGTCTCGTACTGGTTCAATTCCGTGCTGCGACCGGGGAACGCAAAAGGTTTCGGGACGATTTGATAGGCTGTGCCCATGCAATCATCGATCACACGTAGAGGGTTCCTGGCTTCCGCGGCAGCCGGGGCCATTGCCACACGGGCTTCAGCCGCCCTTGCGCCGACCACGCTCGGCGTGCAGCTTTATACGGTCCGGAACGTCTTCCCCACGAAGGGCGACGAGGTTCTCAAGCAGATCGCCGCGATCGGATACAAGGAAGTGGAGGGCGACAATTTCGCGACGCTCATTCGCATTGCGCCGACCCTGAAAACGCTCGGGCTTGCACCGGTCTCGTGCCATATTCCCACGCCTTCGGTTCTCGGCGGCGGCGATACGCCACCTCTCGAAAAGATTCTTACGGACCTGAAGAGCATAGGAACAGAGTATGCTGTGCTGCCCTATATCGGGCAGGAACTGCGTACCATGGAAGTTTTTGACGCCTTCGGCGAGAAGATGAACAAGGCCGGCGAATTGGCCAGGAAGACCGGATTGCAGTTCGCTTATCACAACCACGCATTCGAGTGGGGGCAGATGGGTGGCAAGCGCGTTTTCGACCGCATGTTCGCGAACACCGATCCCAAACTGGTTCAGTTTGAGGTAGATGTCTTCTGGCTTACAGTGGGCGGGGTGGATCCGGTGGCGTTTCTTAAGGAACACTCGGGCCGCGTTCCGCTGCTGCACCTGAAGGACAAGGTGGCCGATCAAAAGGTGCAATACAACGAAGGCGTACCCAAAGCGACGTTTAAAGAAGTGGGCAATGGGAACATCGATTTCCCGGGGATTCTGCGCACCGCCAAGAACATTGGCGTGAAGCATTACTTCGTCGAGCAGGATTGGACGCCGGGCGACCCGATCGCCAGCCTCAAGCAGAGCTTCACGTACCTCACCGGTTTGCGCGGTTGATCGGACCAGAGTTGACCGGACCAGAGACGGGAATCCAGACCTCCATCTCATACTCGCCGCGATTGGCCCAGGCATAGTAGGGGATGAAAGTCAGAGTGACCGGTTTTACGCCATCCTGCGCGGCATGGTTGAAGTCGCGATAGAGCGGATCGTCTTCGAGCGGCTTGGCGGTGATTACGCCGGCGTGCTTCAGCACCTCGACGCCATCCAGCAAATCGTTCTGGAACTGCTCGGTGAATGGCGCGTTTCTGCCTGTGCCCCCAGGCCCGGTAAGAAGCAGCGATTCGTTGAACAGGCTCGAAGCGAGCGGCTGGTCCGGTTTCTCCAGACAATAGACCAACGGCCCCCGTTCCACCGCGACTCGTCCGGTATCTTCCCGTACAAGGGCGTTCGCCGCGGTGAGCCGCGGCGCCATATCGAAGGCCACATGGACCCGGTCGCCGGGTTTCCAGACACGATGAATTTCGGCATATTGACCGGCCACCGCGGAAACTGAGGCCCCGTTCACCGCCATTTCGGTGTGGTGCGACCACGCGGGGATGCGCAGGAACAGGCTGAATTCCCTGGTGTTTTCCGGGCTGGTGTTTTCCGGGTTTACGACGAAATCGACCGAGCCCTTCCATGGATAATCGGTCTTCTCGACCACCTGGATCTTGGCGCCATCCTCCAACTTCCCGTTCAGCGTGTTCGCGTTGTAAAGATTCACATAGAGTCCCCGCGGGCTGGTTGAATACAGATAACCGGGCAGCGCGCCCATGGTGCGTTCGATATTGGGCGGGCAGCAATCCGTGTCATAGAATTCATTGCGAATCTTTTCACCGCGCGACTCCAGAGGGTTTCGATAGCAATAGAGCACGCCATCAAGAGACATGCCGGAGTTAATGCCGTTGTAAAGTGCACGCTCCATGACATCGGCGAAGCGGGATTCGCCTTCCACCGCCAGCATGCGCCAGTTCCACATGAAGTTCGCGATGGCCGCGCAGCTCTCCGTGTATGCCTGGGCGTTCGGCAGCTCGAACGGATCGCCAAACGCTTCGCCGTCCGACCGCGAGCCAACCCCGCCCGTGAGATAGAGCTTATGTCTGCTCTCATCGGCCCAAAGCCGGTCGAGCGTCGCGCGGTATTTTGGATCGCCCGTTTCCGCGTAGTAATCGGTCGCGCCGCTGGCCGCGTACATGGCGCGGACTGCGTGGCCCACCAACTCGGTGCGCGAAGTGAACGGGATTCCGCTGAACATATACGTGGTCTGATCGGGCCGTAGATGCAGGCGCTCGGTCTCCACCCCGCTCAACAAATATCCCGCGAAATCAACGTAGCGCCGGTCTCCCGTTTGCCGCGAGAGTTCAATCAGCGCCATCTCCAGTTCAGGATGTCCGGTGAGCGCGGGTTTCTTATCGGGTCCGAAGGTGGCGAGAATGTAATCGGCATAGCGCCTACCAATGTCGAGCAGCTTCGTATTGCCAGTCGCTCGTTGGAGCGCCACGCCCGCCTGCAGCAGATGGCCCAGGCAATAGAGCTCGTGTGAGCGATGCATCTCCGTGAAGCGTTTCTCCTTGCGGTCATCCACGTAGTAAGTGTTCAGATAGCCGGAGGGTTCCTGTGCCGCCGCCAGCATTTCGATCATCCGGTCCACCTTTTCGCGCAGTTCCGGATGGTCTTCGCCGCTGAGAAAGAACGCCGCGGCCTCCATCCATTTGTAGAGATCGGAATCGGTGTAGACGGGGCCCTTTCGCGGCGCGCTCGATTTCCCTTCGAGGCGCCGGAAGTTGTCCATGGTGCCATGTTTTTCCAGTTCCTCGAACATGGTGGCCATGCTGCGCTTCAGCGTGACGTCGCGGCGCTTGCCCCAAAAGGAATCCGGATCGAGCTTCACGGCTTGAATGGGGACGGGATGCAGAACCGCGAACTTCGAGTGTTCTGTATCCACCACCTGAGCGAGCGCGCAGGAACCGGCGAGTAAAGAAAAAAGGGCGGCGATGAAACGCATGCCCTGTATTAAATCAGATCTGGTTAAACTGCGGATGGTTTAAGAGCGGCGAGTCAAGCTCGGCGCGACCTTGCGTTCGCCGCTTTGGGCTGTTCCAGACTCTGCGCCAGAGTCATCAGGTTGGCGGAGCGAATTGCCGACGGATCGATCATTTGCGCCATCATGTAAGGCGGCAGGTTCTCAGCTTCCTTCACGAACGTCAATGTTCGCAGAGACTCGTCGAAATCTACCTTCACGTGATCGCCGCCGCCCACCTGGCCGCTGGCCACAAGGTTCGAAAGCGGATTCACCAGAGCGCGTTCGATGGCCCGTTTGAGATGGCGGGCTCCATATTTCAAATCCGTACCCTCGGTCAGCAGGTGCCCGCGAGCGCAGGCGGAGACGCTGAACACAAAAGGCGACGCGGCCTGCGCGAGGAAAATGCGCTGCTGAACGGCGTTCAGTTCCAGGGTCAGGATCTTATCGAGCTCCGGGGCGCCGAGCGGCTTGAAGACCACCGCCTTATCGATGCGATTCATAAACTCCGGAGTGAACTTGCGTCGCGCCGCTTCAATCGCGGAGCGCGTAATCTGGTCCGTGGTCTTTTCCGAGCAGCGGCCGGTCTGATCCTGATCGTCCTGCATACAGGTCTGGAACCCCAGTTTCGGCATCAGGATTGAACTCATCTCATGCGCGCCGAGATTGCTGGTCATGAAAATCATGGCGCGAGAGAAATCCACGCGGCGGTTATCGCCCAGAGTCAAAGTGGCCTTGTCCAGAATTCCCAGAAGAAGGTTCCACAGCGAATCACTCGCTTTTTCAATCTCATCGAACAAGACGAAGCTGATCTTCACCTTCTCCGTGTGGAACTGGTTCAATACTTCCTGGCTGAGCAGCGGGTGTGTTTCACGATGGCCGAGATATCCCGGAGGGGAGCCAATCAGTTTGGCGATTTCATGACTGTGCTGGAACTCCGCGCAATCGATTTTGATCACGCCGCGCATATCGCCGATCAAGGATTCCGCCACGGCTTCCACCATGCGGGTTTTCCCCGACCCGGTGGGACCGAGGAAAAGGAGATTGCCGATCGGCCTCCCCGGGCTGTTCATGCCCGCCAGAAATGTCTGGTAGATACTGACGATCTGCTGGATGGCCTCATCCTGACCTACGATCTTTCCGTAGAGATCTGCATTTAGTTTCTCCGCATCATGCCCGGTGCGGGTCGGATCCAATTGTCTTGATGTCCGCATACTGTGCTCCTCCCCCGCCCTGCTTTTCTTGTTTTCCGGTTTGTCTTGCGGCGGCCAGATCGTTGTTATCACTCGTTGACCCCTATCGATGACTTATTGAAGCACGCAGGTTGCCAACGAGGAAATCGTCTTAATCGGAAGAAGGAAATAGGGAAAAACCAACCCCGCGACTCATGGAGAAAACGTATTGTTCCGCAGGAACGCACCCGCTAAATGTCTTGATTGCCTCGTTTCTCTCAACCGGTCCTCCGCGCCGCGCCATCGCACTCGAAACTCAAACGCATGACTCCGTCCTCCCGCATGCGCTCGGATGTTTCGATTCGGGGCTCTCAATCGACACGAAGCGTTCGATTCGAGACAGCCGATTCTGCGACCCGATTTAGACATCCATAAGGCGCATCCGGGCGAACTGTCCTACCATTGAGAGAGATGAGCAGCACGATCATGGATTGGCAGGCAAGGGCGCGCGAACAGTTCGAATCGATGTTGTTGAATGTGGGCCTCGCGTGGAAAGCGGAACAGGAAAAGCACACGGGTGCGATTCAAAACGGCGCGCGGGAAAGCTTCGCCGTCACGTTGAATTTGGGCTTACGAAGGCTGCGGGCGGTATCGACTATTGGTGAGGCGGCAGCGCTTGGAGTGGAACTCGCCTCGGGTTACGCGGATAAGGTCGCGGTGTTTCTTTTTCGGGATGGTGCGGCTCACGCGGAAGCTACGCGAAACCTGGGCCAGCAGGCGATTGAATTCTCGCCCAATGAGGCCGCTGCTTTCCAGACGGCGATCGAGACGAGGGACCCCGTGGTGGCCATGGGGACGGCCCCGGAAATCTCCATGGCTCTGGCCGAGCGCCTCGGCACGGAAGAGGAGCAACGGGTGTTTCTCTACCCCATGGCGATTCGCGGTGAAGTCCAGGCGGTTCTGCTGGCCGCTGGCAATGTGCAGCCCGCCGCGCTGGAGTTGATCGCCGGCATGGCCGCGCTGCAAATGGAAACGCTCACGAGGGCTACGCCGTCAAAAGAGTTGGTGACCATCGCGGGGCTTGCCAACCCGGAAGAAGCCAGGGCCGCCGCGAATGCGTGGCACGAGCTGAGCCCGGAACTGCAGAGCCTGCACCTGAAAGCCCAGCGAAAGGCACGGCTGCGGGTCGCCGAGATGCAACTGGAACACCGCCAGGCCGTGCAGAGGGGACGCGGGAAGGCCGACATCTATAGCGAGCTAAAGGAACCGATCGACCAGGCGCGAGACGAATTCCGCCGAGAATTTCTGGCTTCCACTCCTACCATGGTGGATTACCTGTATCTGGAGTTGATTCGCGGGTTGGCGCAAGGCGACGACCGCCTGCTGGGCCCCGGCTTTCCTGGTCCTCTGATTTAAGTACCGTCTATTGCCTGGTTTACTCATGAAACGCAGTCTTGTTCTTCTCATTACGGCAACCCTCGCTCTCGCCTTACAAGCGCAGAGCGCGAATACCAAATCTCACAAGCATCCCGTCAAAAAGAAACGAACCATCGCCGCGGCAAAAGTTCACAAGCTGGAACATAAGGAAGCGGCGGCGCCCGTGCATGGAACGGCAACGCAGGAACTGATGCCGCTCGCGACCGGCATCGCGGAGTTCGAGAGCCGGAATTTCGCCGGCGCAACCCAGTCCCTCGCTCACACCCGCGGAGCGTTCCCGAAGCTCGCGGATTACGCTTCCTATTACCTGGCCGCTTCCGAGGATGCGCTGCGGCAGCCGCAAGCCGTGGTGAGCACGCTAGGAGATCTGGCGGACTTTCGCGATCTCAACTCACCCTTACTGGCCAAGGCCCTCATGCTGGCCGCGCGGAATCGGATCTTCCTCGAAATCAAATCCAACGACGTGCTGAAACCGGCCATTCAAAAGTTACACGACGATATTGCGGATGCGCCCAACGCCATCTCGCAGCCCGAAGGCGACTATGCGCTCGCCTTGGCATACGATTCCCTCGGTGACGGGACGGATGCCGCCGCCTATTACCAGCGCGTTTATTTCCTGTATCCAGCAACCACCATGGCAGCCGATTCCGCAGGCGCGCTCGAACGTCTCAAAGAAACTCTCGCGGCATCTTATCCCGTGCCGCGTCCCCAAATGATGCTGGAGCGCGGCGATGCCTGGGTGAAAGCCCGCGAATACGGCAAGGCGCACGAAGAATTCGCCAAACTGTTTGTCACGCTCAGTGGAGAGCCGCGCGATCAGGCTCGTGTTCGGATCGGCGGCGCGCAATATGAGAGTGGGGACTATCGCGGCGCGTACGCTTACCTCAAGTCCATGGAGTTGCCTCGCGAAGAGGCAGACGCGGAACGCCTGTTCTATATCGAGGAGTGCGGCCGCCGCATGGAAAATGACGAGATCGTGATGGACGCGATCAAAGATCTCGCCCGTCATCATGAGCGCTCCGTTTGGCGTCTGAAAGCGTTGGTAGACGCCGGGAACCGTTACCTGATGGCTCACGAGCCCGAAAAGTACGAGCCTCTCTATCGCGCGGCGTGGGAAACCTTTCCCACGGACTCCACCACAGCCTACTGTCACTGGAAGATCACCTGGGACGCTTACATGGCCAACAAGCGCGATGTCCATGAACTGCTGAAAGAGCAAGTGGAGCATTACCCAGGCGACAATAAAGCGGCCACGGCGCTCTACTTTCTTGGCCGCAAGTCCGAGTACGATTCCGATTTCCCGTCCGCGCGCGCTTACTATGAGCGCGTGGCGCGGGAATTTCCGAATTTCTATTACGCGGTGCTGGCGCGCGGCAGGCTCGACGACTCCAAGGTGTCCGGCGCGGCCGCGGCCGAAAAGACGAACGCGTGGCTCGATTCGGTGGAGTTCCCCGCTCACGCGGACTACTCGAATGAGAATATGACGGCGCCCACCAGGGTACGCGTGGAACGGGCGCAACTGCTGGTCGCCGCCGGGCGCGCGGATCTGGCGGATTCCGAGGTGCGGTTCGGCGCACGCACCGACGGGCAGGCCCACTTGCTCGCCGTGAAGCTGGCCGCCACCGATGCCGCCCCTTACCTGAGCCTGCGCCATATGAAAACTCTCGCGCCGGACTATCTCTCCACCAGCGTCGAGAAAGCCCCGAAACTTTTCTGGCAGATGCTGTTTCCCATGCCGTATCAGAGTTCGCTGATTTCGAGCGCGCGCCGGTTTGGCCTGGACCCTTATATGGTGGCCGCGCTGATCCGGCAGGAATCAGAGTTCAACCCCGGGGCGCACTCCTACGCCAACGCCTACGGATTAACCCAGATTGTGCCCGCTACCGGACGGATGCTGGCGCGCCAGCAGGGAATCGCGTGGTCATCACCGGCGTTGCTCTATCAGCCGGCCACGAATCTGCGCCTGGGAACCTTCTATATGCGCGCGCTGTTGAATCAATGGGATGGGCACTGGGAAGAAACGCTGGCATCTTACAACGCCGGGGCCAGCCGCGTGAAGCAGTGGCTCTCCTGGGGGACTTATCGCGAGCCTGCGGAATTCGTTGAATCCATTCCCATCACGCAGACGCGCGAGTACGTGCAGTCTGTGATCCGGAATGCGGCGGTTTACCGGCAGATCTACGGCCCAAATCCACCGGACACAGGAACCGATGAGGAGTTACCGGTTGTTCCCGTGCCGGCGGTGGCGAAGGCGGCGGCGCATCATCCCAAGAGCCACATCGTGGCCAAGGCAACCACGAAGCGCAAGCCGCCCGCGTAAGGCATGCAGCTTAGCAGCCAGCGGCTTGCCGGAATGCTGCCGGACGTGGTTCTTGCCGCGCCGGTACCGCTGCTACCTTCTGAGCGGACATGAACCGCCGCGGATCCTGATAACGGAATCGCGTCCGAACCATCTGGGGGCGCGTCCGCCGGCGAGGCAGGCGGGATGCGGCAGGCGCTTCCATGAGTTGAAGCGGCTCGGAAGATTCCAGAACTACATCTTCGCCGGCCAACCCCTGCTCAGAAACTTCGGCCTCAACAGGCTCTGCAACCTCGGCGGTTTCCGACGGTTCCGAAATGCTCGCTGGCTCTGTCGCCGAAGGCTCGGTGTTCGAAAGCTCGGCAACAGCAGCCGCAACTTCCAACTCCGTGGGCTCCGACGTTGCGGCCGCTTCTGGAACTGCTTCCGGCACGAACGAATCCTGGGTTTCCACGGCAACCACCGGTTCTGAAGCCACCACCACGGAAGGTTCCGGCAGCGCTGGAGCGTCGGCTTTCACCAGAACAAGCGAAAGTGGCGGAGGCGCGACGGGAAGGCTCTTCGGGCTGGGTGCGCCGCCGAGCAGGCGGGAGGCGGATGCAAAAAACTTCGATAGCGGGGCGCGGCTGGGGGCAATAACAGCCCGAGACCGCGTGACTGATCCTGGGAGTGGTGGTGGCAGCAGTGAAAGGGGAGCCGCGTATGCGGGAATCACTTCAGGTTCGGGCACTTGCTGGGCTGGTTCTTCCACAGCCACAGCCACAGCTGCAACCGGAGTTTCTTGATCAACCTCGGGACTAACCTCGGGCGTTGGCGCATCAGAAACCGCCGCGGGGACAGCCTCCAGAACAGGAGTTTCAGTCAGGTAGGAAAAAGCTTTCGGCTTGGAACGTAATGGCGGCCACGCGAACTCAGGGGCGGGAGCCTGCTCCACGGTAGTTACCGCGGTAGCTACCACCGGCGCGGGTGCTTCAAAAACCACGGCCGGCGCAGACGACGCGATCGTGAACAATTTTTCCATGATGAACTTGGCCGCAACCTCGGGCGTTGTGAACATCGTGCCATCGAGGCTCATCACCACCTGGTCGCCTTCCACGCCGAAACGGCACGGAAGAAATCTGCCCGGCACTCCGATGTTCTGCGGGATCTCCGGATTCACAACGGTATAAGTGAAATGAGCGGTGCTCTCCGAAAAGTTCGGTGTCGCCGAAAAACTCACAAAGGGATATGCCGATTTGTTGATGGTGATGCCGCCGCCGTAGGGGCTCCGGGTGAAGGAAATCTTTCCTTTGGTAACGTGGTCTCCGAACAAATCCTCCATCTGGCGGAAAAGGACTTCCAGCACATCAGTGAACTTCCTCCAGAATACGGGGCCGTTTTGAGCGATTAATTCCGCTCGCCGGACCGTCTGGTATTCTCTCTCGGCAACGACGTGATCTTCCTTTTTGATCGCTTCGACGAGCGTCGTGAGCCACGGTTCGGCCACCAGTGGGCTCTGGGAATCACACTCTTTTGTAAGGCTTCTCATAACCTCTGGCATAAGTCTACTCGAAGAAAACCCCCAAGACATCCCCTTAGGGTTCAGGCACTTCAGTACTGATTTTGCGGAGGGTCATGATGGATCGGCAATCAGGGAAAACCTGATTTTTGGCCGCCTTCATACCCGATTTCACCAATCGGCCTAGGAAGAAAGAGCAGCTTGCGATGGCTGGAAACCAGGCATATCCTAGGGTGATTTTGAGTCCTGAAGAGGCAAAGACCTTCGTACTCCGCCATTTCGAGGAGTTCGTCAATCAGCAGGATCTATCGGCCGCGGACCGCAACTTCGACGCCGGCTACCAGGAGCACGGTGCTGATGTGCCGCCCGGGCTACCCCCTGGACCGGAGGGGCCGAAACAATATCTGGCGGGTGGGCGGCGGCAAACTGCTCGAACGGTGGGCTTACCTGCAAGCTCCCCACCCGGTGCACTAAGGCTGACGCGCCGTCAAGACCCACGGATACCAAAGCTGGTCGTACCCGACCCCGCGCAAAGGCTGCGGAATTGGCGTGAACTTTGCATAGCGTTCCGATTCCATCGTCTGTCCGGTGTCGGCCAGCACGCGCGCGTAAATCGTACGCGTCCACCAATCCGTGGGGCCCGACTCTTCGGCCAGCTTGCGCCACGCGGGGACGGCTTGCGCGTAGTCCCTGTCGAGTAACGCTTTGACCGCCGGTCCCAGTGGTGGCGTCAGCAATTCGGGTTTTCGCGAAAAGACGGCGAACTGCTTTGTGGCGGCATCGCGCACGGCAGGCACAGGCGAGTTCAAGTAGGGGAGCAGCAGGTTGTTCGCGCGCTGTTCGTGACCCGCCAGTTCTTCCACCAGGGCCGCGCGAAACGGCGCCAGGGCGTCGCTTTGCCTGGCTCTGTCGCCCAGGTAGCGGTCGATCAGTTCCGTGGCTCCGGCCGTATCCTTGCGCATCAACCGGGTCCAGGCGGCTTTGACCAGTTCCGTCCCTTCGGCCAAGCCGGGGTCGCGCGCGTAAGCGCCCAAATAATCGCGCTCGGCTTCAGCGAAGTGGTTGAAGAAGAAATGGCCATCGCCGGTGGAATCGAACGAATTGGCGCTGTCGTGGTCCAGACGGCGAAAATCCTGGAATGCTTTCGTCGCGCCGGCTTCTTCACCGGCGTACATCAGTGCGTAGCCCAGGCGATTCACCGGCTCCGATTCGGACGGCAGCAGCCCTGCCAGCCGCCGGTAATGATCCGCTGCTTCGGCGTAGCGGTTGATCTCCAGTTCGGCGTCCGCCAGCTCCCGCAGATGGAACGGATCTGCCGGGGTGATCCGGACCAAAGCCGCCAGCGCGTCCACTCGAACAACCGCTGTTGCCGGAGACGTCGCATGCGTCCCGGCATCATCCAGATTCAGAAGGGCGCGATCCACCGCCGCGATTCCGTTCCCACGGGCGCGGGCAGCGGCGAAATCCGACGAGAACGCCGCCATATCGTGCCTGCTCAACGCCGCCTGCGCCAGGGCGACGTATGGCGGACCGAAATCCGGATCAAGCTGGATCGCTTCCGCGTATCGCCCCAGGGCGTAGGAACGCAGGGCGCGCGCACTGCCGGTGATGGGCGGCTGCGCTTCTTCGTCGATCTTGCGTGCAATTTGCTCGCAGAGATGCAGCAGGTCGTCTTCCGGTCCGCTGCCCGAGAATAGCTGCTCTACAGCTCCGCCAGGATCGGATTCCATGACCGCGGTGATCGACAGGCGGCCATTTCGAAGAGAATAGAAGCCCGTCACGATCCGGTTTGCGCCCACCGCGATGGCGGCCTGCCGCTCCGGCCCTCCGCCAAAGTAGTCGTCAACCCGGTGGATGGCGGCCGAGGAAACCACGGCGCTATGCCGCGTGCCTTCCAGTTGTCCCGCCACTTCTTCGCTCACTGCCCGTCCGATCCAATCCTGGTCAGGGGCCGCGGCCGACAGATTTTCAAAAGGAAGCACCGCAACGCGCCGCACGATTACCGGCTTCGTGCATGAGAAGATCGCCAACATCGCCAGCGCCAGAGCGGCGCGGCTACAATACACGAGGCTCGGATTTCATCAGCGCCCGGAATTCTTCGTTGTTCTTCAGCGAGCTGAATTCAGGATCTTCCAGGAACTTCCTGCGCTCGTCGAAACCTTCCTCCAGCGATTTCCGGATATAGAGAAGGGCGCGGTCGGTGAGCCCATTCTTGGCGTAGGTCTTCGCCAGGTAATAGTGAAACTTGGCGCGCTCCCCAACGTTATTATTCTGCAGCAGGATGCCGTACGTGCTGTGGTGCTCGAACACATCCGGGTCAAGCTGCATGGCCTTCTCGTAAGCGTCGGCGGCCTTCTTGTAATCCTTGCGAGCGAAGTAGGCGGTGCCGAGGTTGCTCTCGATGGATGCCGATTCCGGCAGTTCACGCAACGCCTTCTTGTACTGGCGGACGGCGCGGCGGTAGCTCTGCTGGCCGTAGTAGATGGTGCCGAGGTTGTTAATCGCCTCGCCATAATTAGGGTCCAGCCGGATGGCCTGCTCGTAATTTTTCTTGGCGCTGCGCAGGTCCTGCAGCTGGTGGTAGGCGATCCCCATCTTGTTCCAGCGCGTCGCGGAAGTCTCGGGCGCGAGGCCATAGGTATCAATCGCTTCCCGATACATTTTCCGCGCCATGAAAATATCGGCGCGGTCTTCCGCGGAGAGCTGTGAATGGACGGGTGTGCTTACAGGGGTGGGACCTTGCGGCGGCAGAAAGTTCTGCGCCGGAAGCAAAGCCGCTCCTGCAGTGACAAGCAGAGCGGATCGGGCGAGAGTGGCGGTAACGGAAACCATCAGGCCTCCTTAATGGCTTTATATTATCACCGAAATGGCGGGGCGGCGATTTTGTCCGCCCCTGGGATTTATTGTTTTTCTAGAACTGAATCCGTGCGCCAATCTGGCCGGTACGGCTACCACCGAAATCCGCCGGGCGAGCACTGGTGATGACGCCCACACTGGAGTTGTCGATGGCCAGCACCGGATTCGCCAGATTGACATGATTCAGCACGTTGGTGAACGACCCTTCAATCCGGATTCTCAGCCGCTCCGTGACCGCGAAGGTTTTGGATAACCCGCTGTTCAGGTTGACGGTCCCGGGCCCGATTACCGTTCCCGGTCCGGCATTGCCGAATCTGGCGATCGGCGCGCCGTTACCCGGTGTTCCGATCAGGCAGGCCGTGCCGGGCTGCCACCCTGGCGTGGCCGGGCAAACGAAGGCGCTGGTGTTGAACCAGTCCCCCGCGGTCGGGTTGTTCAAATTGCCATTCCCGTTCACGTCCGGCGCTTGAGCCCGGCCGATAACGCCGGAGCCCGTGCCCGACGGGTCGCCCGTATTGAAGTATGGCGTCAGATACGGACCGCTTTGCCAGAGGAAGATGTTGGAGAGCTGCCATCCGCCGATAACGAAATCGGCGAAGCGGTTCATGTTGCCCCCGAACTGCCGCCCATGGCCCACGGGCAGTTCGTAAATGGCCGAGGTGATCCAGCGGTTCTTGCGCACGCCGTAAACGGGACCGTATTCGTGTGCTCTGTCCAGCGCGTCCATCGTGCGGCCACCCGCGTTTTCACCCGCGAACGAAGTGGGCGCGTAACCCTGGTTGTCGGCAAAGTCGCGCGCGAAGGTGTAAGCGGAGTTGAGAGTGAGACCGCTTTTGTAGCGATGGTTCACCTCAAGCTGTGCCGCGTTGTAATTCGAAGTAGCTCCGTTGGCGCGCGTGTTGATCACGCCCCAGTTCGGAAACGGCCGGTCGCTGAGCGGCTGATCCACAAAATAGGTGGTGGAGTAAGTGGATTGGTTCAGGTTCGGCGCCCAAACGAGATCGCGTGTGCCCGAGCCGATGTAGGAAAGCCGTAGCCCGGTATTGAAACCCAGATCGTGATCGATGGAAAAATTCCACTGCATGGAATAAGGATCTTTGTAGTTGATCTGGTTGGCCGTCCCGAAGTAATCCGAGCCGGCCGGAGGCACCGTAATCCCAGATCCGCCGGTGCTGACGTTGGGCCATTGAATAGCCGGAGTACCGTTAGTGATGCTGTTGTTGTAAGTGAAAGTGGCGGACTGCACGGTTCCGGTCAACGCGTAATAGATGGAGCCCAGCACTTCCGTGTTATACATGCTGAAGCCACCCCGGATGACGGTCTTGTTGCCGAACGGACGATACGCAAACCCCACTCGCGGCATAAAGCGCACAGGGGCCGTCCGAAGGCTGTTCGGCAATCCGGCCTGACTGGCCGAGAGCACCGGCATACAAGGCGCACCATTGAGACTCGGCCCGCTTGTGCTGCCCAGCGTCGGGCAGGCGTTGGCGCTTTCGAGGAAACCGGTGGCCAGCAGGCTGGCTCCGCCGTCCGGATAGATCACGGCGCCGGAACCCTTGTAATTCGGGTCGAAGTTGCCGATGTTGCCCGACGCGTCGGTATAGCCAGGGTGGAACTCGAATCGAAGTCCGTATTCCAGGGTAAGTTTTTGGCTCACGCGGAAGCTATCCTGTGCGTAAGCGTTGTAGTGATTCGTCAGGCCGTCATTGTCCATCTGAACGTTGTCATAGGCGGTCGTACCCGGAATGCCCAGCAGAAAATCTCCAAAGCCGGAGCCGCTGAATTGACCCGTGAAGTTGAAGTTGCCGTAATTGTCGCCTCCCAGGAACCCCAGGGGATCGATGGCCTGGATGTGCCGGTAGTCGAACCCGAACTTCAGCGTATGCCGTCCCACCACCCAGGTCAGGTTATCGACAGTCTGCAGCGTGCGCCCATGCGTGATCCCGTTCAGCCGGTCGATGTCGAGACCGTTCAGGCCATTGATATCCACCTCAGGCAGGCCGTTGAAGAAAGCCGGCAAACCCACCAGACCCTGCAGTCCCAGCGAGGCGGAGAAAGAGGCGCCGTTGAAAGGGTTCGAGTAGCCCGTGTCCTGATGTGTGAAGCCGAAACGGAACTCATTGATCAAGTTCGCCTTGATCGTGTAGTTATACGCCAGGGTGAGCAGCCGGTAGTTATCCGGGTTATTCGTCGAGGGCAGCAGCAGGTCGTTCGCTGAGAGCGAGTTGATGTCTTTCCAGGTCCAGCGCCCAAAAATCATCTGCTTTGAGGTCAGGTACTGATCGATGCGGATATCGTATTGGTTCGATGTATAAGTCGTATCGTGATTGACGATATAGTTAGCCGCGTGTGAGACGCTGGTGTCCCCGGCGTTCGGCAGCGGATACAGGCTCAGGATCTTCTGCGCGATGGGACTGATGCGGCTGGCGGGAATCGTATCGTTCGGAAAAGGATTTCCGGTAGCGGGGTCGAGCACGGTGACGCCCTCCGCGCTGAAGTCGCCGTTCCGCATGGCCTGCGTGGGGACTTCGTCCTGAACCGTCGAAGCTTTCGGATACTGAAAGCCTTCATAAGTCCCATAGAAGAACGTCCTGTTCTTTCCGTTATAGAGATGCGGGATGATCACCGGCCCGCCGATCGTGGCGCCGAAATCGTTGGCGATCAGTTTGGGCTTGCTCAACTCGCCGAAGTTCACCGCATTCATCGCCGCGTTCTGCGAATACCAGAAAAGAGCTCCGTGGAACTCGTTCGTGCCGCTTTTCGAAACCGTCGTGACGTCGCCCATCTGGCCGTACTCCGCTGGGTTGCCCACGCCCTGCACCTTGATTTCGGCAATGGATTCGGTGGATGGGAACGCGTTGGTGAGCGGCGAGTTGCCCGTCACATCGGTGATCGAAATACCGTCGAGCGAATACTGTGTCTGCGACTGAATCCCGCCCTGGATCGAGAAGTTGCCGCTGTCGTCGGACTGCACGCCCGGCAACACTTGGATCAACTGGTACGGGCTCGTGTTGCCGTTTGCTCGAATATTGGCCGGAAGATTTAAGAGTTGCTGCGGATCAAATGTCTCCTGGATCACCTGCGTGTCGGTCTGGATCACGCCCTCCTCAGAACTCTCCACCGTAACCATATCCGACATCTGTCCCACCTGCAGCGTGGCGTCCACGCGCAGAGTCTGGCGCGCCACTAACAGCAGGTCCGTTGCGGTAAAGGTCTCAAAACCTTTCGAGACGACGGTCACGGAGTAGTGCGCCGGCAATACGTTCAGTAACTCGTAATCTCCGGAGGCGTTGGTGGTGGCCGGATGAGTGGCGTTTTCGTCGGTGTTGGTTATCCTCACGGATGCCCCGGGCACGATGGCGCCCGAGGTATCTTTTACCGTTCCAATGATGGAACCGAAAGTCGACTGGCTGAAAGCCGAAGAGGCGCTCAGGCAGACGAATAAACAAATCGCTGCGTACTTTCTTAACAACATGTTGCTTCCCCCTGAAAGTGATCAATTGAGGCTAACAACGGAGTGTTACCAGCGAATGTGAAGTGGGTTACTAAACGGCTACAGCGGGCAGGTCATTTCGGCCTGACTAAAATGACCGCGGAAACATCGCCAAAATTGCCGAGACTCTGGCTTGTCCAGCCGGCCAATCGGGGCTCATCCAGAAACCATTTGCGCCAGAATTCCACGCTCGGCGCCTGTCCGTAAATGACAAACCGGTCGCCGAGTACAAGGCGGGAAGCCCACTGTTCCGCCTGCGGGGAAGTTTGGAACGGAAACAGCGCCAGGCGGGCATGTACCGNNCGAGGTGCGCGTAGAGGAATCCGGGAAGCGTGTAATCGGGACGCCATGCCGGTGCTCTTGCTTCGAGAAACGGACTGGGGCAGATCACCGGCACGCCGGATGCATCGGGCAGCGTGTCGATCGCGGCGGCGGCGGCGCGCCAGTTGGAGTTGTGATGCGGCGGCCATACTTGCCGCCAGTCGCCGAGAAATATGAATACGCCCGCGCCTAGAATAATCGCTGCCCAATTCCATCTTTCGGCCGGCAGAAACAATCCCGCTGCCGCAGTTGCCGCGAGAGCCACGCCAGGCAGACCGAACGAAAGGTAACGGTATACGAAGACGCTGTTTCCCGTACCCCATGAGAACGCGAACAGCATGACAGGCGGGATCAGCCACCACGCCAGAATCAACGAGGAAGCAAGAGCCGGATGAGGGGAGTTCGCCCCCCGGCGGAGGATCAGCGAAATCACGAGGCAAAGAGCAATGAGACCCAGTTTGAGCTGCCGCAAGAGTTCCATGGGCGGCGGAAGAGGCGCCATCACGTGCGCCGCGGCCTGTCGTGACAGTGCCAGAGCCTCAAAGAAAACCGGGATCAGCGAGACGCCCACAATTCCGAAAACGAGCAACGCGCCATTCCATCCGACCGGCGTTTCCGAACGCGCGAGGCGCACCAGCGTATAGACCAGCAGCACAATATAAAAAGGCCAGTAAAGAAGGTGCACGCGCCAGATCATAGCGGCGAATACCACGAACAAAATGGCGTCGCGGAGAAGCCCTTGATCGAGCCAGCGGACCAGAAACAGAGCCGATGCGGAGGCTACCAGTATGCCCAGCGCATACGGACGGGCATTGGCGGCTTCGTAATCGAATCCGCGCAGCGCCAGGCAAGCAAAAACCGCAAACCATGCGGCGCGCGGATGAATCAGGCGTCGGGCGATGCGCGCAATCACGAATAGCGCAAGTGCCAGCGCCAGCAGGGAAGGCAGTCGGTACGCGGCCTCCATCACGCCGGGCGAGCCGGGCAGCAACTGCACGAGCCGGTCCATCGCACGGGGTAGCCAGAAGTAAATCGACGCGGGAACTTGCGGGGCGACCTGGAGCGACGGATGGTGCGCGCCCTGCCGGACAACGAAGAGGGTTCCTGTTTCATCCACCCAAAAGCTGGAGGCAAGCGGCATCATCCAGAGGCGGAAAATGCACAGCGCCAGCAGCAGCCAAAGGCAGCGTTTAAGCAGGGGGTTTGGGTTTGGCGGCGCCAAAGAGCTTCTTCCAGAAGCCGCGTTTCGCCGGCTGAGGTTGTCCGTTGGCGTCGGTTTGCGCGGGAGTCTCGTTGGCGCTCGGCGCGGGAAGGGGATCTGTGCGCAGCGGAGGCAGATGAGCTGAAGCGTTCGCCGCGGGCGCGGTGCTCCAGCCGGCTACGTTGGTGGAGTCGCCATTGGAAAGCGTGGAAGGACCGGTGCCCACGGGTTCTGTTCCCGCGATGAAAACCTCCGCCACCGTATTCTGCGAATAGGGCGTAGCCGGTTGTCCATTGCTGCCGTCGATCTGCATGGTGACGATGCCATCCGGCGCGCTAAAGGGCTTGGCATCGCGGTATGTCCGGTATGCCAAAGCCTGCTTCATAAATTGGGTCCAGATGGGCAGCGCGGAATGCGCGCCTTCCAGGTTCAGTTCGCTGTTGTCGTCAAATCCCACCCAGACGATGCACAGAAGTTGCGAGGTGAATCCGGCGAACCAGCCGTCGTGCGACGTGCCGGTTTTGCCCGCCGCCGGCACAGCGAATCCTTTGCCGCGCACGCTGGCTCCGGTGCCGGACCGCAACACTTCTTCCAGCATGCTGACCATCAGGTAATTCACGCGCGGGTCCAGAACATTCCTGGTGTCCGGCTTGCTTCGGTAAATCAGATTGCCGTTGATGCCGCGCACTTCATCCAGAATCACCGGAGAAACCCGGGTCCCGTTGTTTGCGAAAACGGTGTAAGCGCCCGCCATCTCGAGCGGCGTGGCGTCGTATGAGCCAATGGCCATGGCCGGGGTGGCCTTCACGTCCGCGTTGATGCCTGCCTTGTGAGCCAGGTTCACCACGTTGTTGTAGCCCACCATTTCCGCAACTTTTATGGTCGCGATATTCATACTATGCGCCAGAGCCTGCCGCAATGTCGTCATGCCGTAATATTCGTGCTTGAAGTTTCCCGGCTCATACGGTTTGCCATCGAACCAGAAGGTGGTGGGCGAGTCGTCCACAATACTCGCCGGCGTTAACGTTTGAGACCCACCCCCGAGGGCCGTGTTCATGGCCGCGGCGTATACGAAGGGTTTGAAGATGGACCCCGGCTGACGTTTGGCCATCACATGATCGAGCTGGCTCTCTCCGTAGTTGCGCCCGCCCACCAGCGCCTTGATCTCCCCGGTGTGCGGGTCGAGCGCAATCAACGCGCATTGCGCTTCTTTGTTGATTTTGCGCTTGCGCAGCATTTCGTCCACCTGCTTCATGCCATCCTGAACCGCGGCATTGGCGGCGCGCTGCAGATTCAGGTCCAGCGAGGTGTAGATGCGATACGAGCCTGTCTGGAAATCATAATCGGAGAAGCGGTTCTGCAACTCATCATTCACCAGGTCGACAAAATAGGGCGCATCGCTCGACTCCGCTCCCGTGGTGGCGAGCTTCAGGGGCGATTCCTCGGCCAGAGCGTATTCGCGATCGCTGAGGTATCCGTAATCGCGCATCAGGCCCAGAACCGTATTCCGGCGCTCTTTGATGCGTTCGGGATGCCGGAACGGATTGTAGTAGCTGGCGCCGCGCAACATCGCCGCCAGGGTAGCGGCCTGGGGCACCGTGAGTTGTTGAATGTCCTCCCCGAAGTAGGCCTCGGCGGCCTCCCCGAAGCCGCGAATCGTGAAGCTGCCGCGGCGCCCCAGATCGATCTGGTTGCAGTACATCTCGAAGATCTGTTGCTTGGAAAGTTTCTGCTCCAGTTGCAGGGTGATCATCACTTCCGCGGCCTTGCGCTTGAAACTGCGCGCCGGGGTGAGCCACATGCCGCGGGCGAGCTGCTGGCTGATCGTGGACGCGCCCTGTTCCTTCCGGCCTTCCTTCAGGTCGACATACGTCGCGCGGAAAACGCCGATCGGGTCGATCCCCGAGTGCTGGAAAAAACGGCGATCTTCGGCGGAAATTACGGCGTTGCGGAGCACCGGCGGTATGTCCGCATACTTCACGTAACGTCGTTTCTCGCGATTCTTGTCGTAGAGATTTGTGATCAGCAGCGGCTCGAGATCATATTCCGTACGCGATGTGTTGTCGCTCAGCGACACAATGCGCAGGATGCGTCCCGCCGCGAAATGGATCACCCCCGGCTCGTCGCGAAAGTAGGATTCGGGACCGGGGTAGATCTGGATTTCATCCGGGTGGATTTCGTAGTAGCCTTGTGGGTTATTGCGGCTTTCGGTGTAGCCCGAGCGGCGCAATTGTGCGGCGATTTCATCCGGGGTGACTGTATCACCGATGCCAACCACCACCGGGGCCGCGTAGATGCGCGAGGTGGTCACAAAAGGACCAGCCTTTAGCTTGGCGTCGATCAGATGCGAGTAATGAATGTAGAAGTAGGTGAAAACGGAGGCGCACGCCAAAGCCACGACGAAGGAACACGCCAGCAGGACCTTACCGGGCGTCGAGAAGAAAAACCTCGTAAGAAGCGCGTTCTGCGGGACGCGAACGCGGACATTCTTCTTATCGCTCGTCACTCTCTCTATTCTCGCATGCGGCTGACGGATGGCGAGGGCCAGCCGAAGCGGCGGCTAAGCGCCGGATTCCACCAGTGATTCCTCCATTTCCAACTCATCCTGATTCTGGGAAACGAGTTCCAGGCTTGTCTCGCCCACAGCCGACTCGTTATACGCCTGAATCGAAACCAGCCCCGATCCGCCCTCCTCCAGGTTCGGACAGGCGAATTCCAGCAGGTATTCGCTCTTGAAAGATTGATAGAGAAGCCGCATCGCGGGCCCGATGCTTTCAATATCCGGGACCACGTGAAAGATGCCGGAAGAGCCCTGGCACAACCTTTCGAGCTGCATATTGTCCTTCGTTGAGATTGCGTTGATCGTGATACCGCTGTTCCAGGTAGCCTGGGCCATCTCCTCGAATCGCTGGCCGTCGATTTCCTCCTCACTGTCCGCGATCACAAGAACGTAGCGCGCGCTGCGCATGGCTTTTAGCCCGCTCACTACCTTGCTGATCCCTTCAAAAACAGTGGCGGCCGCGTCGGACCGAAGACCGTTGGATTCGATATCCGTGCGCAATGTGACGGGGTTTCCAGTCAGGTTCAAGGGCACCTTTTTTTCGGGCGCCCGCGCGGTTTCTTCAAATGTTTGCCCAAACATACGAAATGAGCCGGATACCGCTCCGGCACGCGCACACTCGTAGTAGCGGACGATGCTCCACCGGTCGCCGGCGGGCTTCGCTTCCAGACATTCCACCAGAGCGCGGCGTAGGGGCGCCCGCAACGGATCGGATTCCGTCTGCCGCCTTGGGAAAACAAATGCGGCGCAGATAATCGCGTTGCGGCGTTCGATGCACGAAAACTCCCCGACAGGCTTTCCGCCCAACTGAATCGCAAATCCCGTCGCCGGGATCTGCGGCGATTCGCCGTTTGGGGAGTCAGCTATGGAGAGCCGGATTTTGGTGTTGCCGGACTTACCCTGGACAATATCAATAATCGTCAGAATGAATGGTGGATTTTTCGCGCGCCGCGCCACCGCGTTCTTGATGGCGGATACGGACCGAAAAGCCGCTTTCCGGACATTCCCATGTGGCTGACCCAACAAACGGCCCGCATCGGGGAGAAACCTCGGATCTTCCGTCTTCCCCATCACCCAAGCCGCGGTCTGGCGGAACGCCGTTTCCGCATGCGACGCCATTTTGCGAACGACCGCAATCGATTGGGGGTCGCCGGCAAGATACAGCCCGAGCGCGGCATTACCCGCCACCCGATTGTGCGGATCTTCCAGCATGTCGCAAAACAGGTCGAGAATCTCCCTGCCGCGGCAGGACCAAAGTGCCTCCAGAGCGTTCGCCCGAACCCGCTGGTCCTCGTCCGGGTCCGCCAGGAGTTTCCGCAACGCCCGGCTGCCGTGGCCGCCCGTCCCGATCAACAGGGAGATTTTGGACCGGATCCGCGGATTGGGATGCTGTAACATCTGCCTTAGAAAACCTTGAATGGCGTGGGGCTCGCTGATCGCGCCCAGCACTTCCAGCAGCCGATTGGCCGTCTTTTCCTCCACATCCCGCCCTTCCAGCATTCCGGTTACGAGAAAACGCGTCAGACGAATGTGAAGCTGCGTATCCACCTTAATCGCGGTCTGCGAGAACGAGATGCTCAGTTCCTTGGAAAGCGTGACGTCTCCCAGAATGGAGATCAGCAGATCGTTGCTCCAAAGAAGCGTGATCAGGTAGCGGAGCCCGCGGATATCCAGGGGCTCGCGCAACACCACCAGCGTGGCGGTGCGGAACCCGAAGTAATCGCTCAGCAGGAGATCACGGACGTGCTTCCCACTCCTGAGCGGCGAAAGGCTGAAATTATTGAGCAACGTCCGGAGCCTCTGCTCCGTGGTGCCGGTTACATCATCCGGTTCGTAGTCAGGAAGAGCCATCGCGGAATGCCTTCAAGGATGTAAGATCGTCATAACGGCTAATTTCTTTACGGGCCTATCCCGAACCCAGTTAGCAAACCATTGCCAAAACCAGTGCGCAGCCTTTTTCTCTACCTTTCCAGCAACCGAAACCTCCGGAATTTCATGGAAACCTCGTCGCTGGCGAAGCGCGTTTCCGGGCGTTTCGTGGCCGGAAGTTCCCTCGAAGAGGCTCTGGCCGCCTGTCGCAAGGTGAATCAGGACGGCCTGACCGTGACGCTGGACTATCTGGGCGAAAACGTCAGTTCCCTGGACGAAGCCAAGGTTTGCCGGGACATGTACCTGCGCTCCATCGGCGAAATCGAATCCCGCGGCATCAAGGGGAACGTTTCCCTCAAGCTCAGCCAGTTTGGGATGGATCTGTCAGAGGAGGCATGCCGGGCCAATGTCCGGGAACTCGTGCTGGCCGCCGCGGGGACGGGAAACTTCGTGCGGATCGATATGGAATCCAGCGCATACACGAAACGCACCTTGCAGATCGTTTACGATCTCTACTCGGAAACGGGCTCCTGCGGCGCAGTGATACAGGCCTACCTCAAGCGCAGTGAAAGCGATATCGATGAGCTCAACAGCCGCCGCATTCGCGTCCGCCTGTGTAAGGGCGCCTACCTGGAGCCGGAAGGCGTCGCCTTTCAGGATAAGGCGCAAGTGGATTTGAACTTCGTCAAACTGGCGAAGAAGCTGCTGACCGACGGCAACTACCCCGGCATCGCGACGCATGACGAAACCATCGTCAACCAGATCACCGCGTTTGTGCGGGAACAAAAGATCGCTCCCGAACGTTTCGAGTTTCAGATGCTCTACGGAATCCGCCGGGATTTGCAGACCAAATTGGTGCGCGACGGCTTCCGCATGCGGCTCTATGTTCCGTTCGGCGAAGCGTGGTATCCCTACTTTATGAGACGTTTGGCCGAGCGCCCCGCCAACGTGCTCTTCATCGCCCGTCAGTTTATTCGCGGTTGAGACCGTTTTTCGGAGGAACCTTTAGATGTCCTCAAGTGTCAAACAGAGTGTGCGCTACTGGGGATTCCTGTTCCTGAAATGCCTCATCGCCGGCGGTATCGCGATGGCGCTCTTTCTGACGCAGAGCGCATTCTGGCCGATGCCGCACGGCTACGACACCACCTACATGGCGTACCTGTTCGTGTTCGGGCTGATCACGTTCGTCGGGCTGGGTTTGTTTTTCCTTGCGATCCTCGATCAGCGCTATCGCTGCCGCGTTTGTCTGCGTAGACTGCGCATGCCGGTTCCGACTGGCTCCTGGAGCAAGATGCTGCAATTCGGGCGCCCCCAGACGCAATATATTTGTGTGTACGGCCATGGCAAGCTCGATATTCCCGAACTGCACTTTGCCGGGGTTGAGGAAACGGCCTGGACGGAGCACGGAGATTACTGGTCCGAGCTGTGCTCTACGGGAGAAGAGACTGGTAAACGGCCGTAAGCCTGGTGGCCCGCCACGAGTTCGGTCACAGAAAAGAAAAGAGATTTGGGCCGCTACTGGCAACGCCGAGCCTGAGGAACATCCCGTCAGGCGCCCCTCTCCATGAGAGGATCGGAACAGGAGGCGGCCAAGCTTGTCAACGCAACGCAACCCGCCCCTTTTTGCTTAAGAAAAACCGAGCATCCAAAACCGAATACCCCAACCAGCGGCCGGAGGTGCCCCGTAACCGATTCAGAATCAGTAGTTTCCAGGAAAGGTTGTTTTGCAAAGCGAGGCGCTGCGGGGCTCACGGCGCCAAACGGCTGAAAACGGGCGCGAGGCCCCAAATATGGAAAGCTGGCTTCGTTCCGCACATTTCGATTTCCGTGGTTGGGAGCTGCCTTTCGCACCCGATCGAAGTCACCGGTGGGCGCTTCAGCATCCCGTCTAAGAACAACATAATAAAACAGATAGACGGAAAATTTGGTTTGCGATTTCGCCCTCAGGCGGAAATTCCGACGCGCCAAAGCGCATAGCCCAAAGCCTGCCGCATATAAAGGTAATACCGCCGGGGACGGCTGAGCGGGGCCGCTTCCCGGGGCGATCCGTAAACGGCAATTCCCTCCGACTGCATCATATGCTTCGCCCGGAAAATGTGATACCCGTCGCTCACCAGAATGCAGGAATGCAGCCCCATGCGCCTCATAATTTCGGAAGCCGCGGCAATCGAATACAGCGTGCTCTCGCCCTCCGATTCCACGATGATGCGCTCCGGCGGAATGCCCCGGTCGATCAGATACGCGCGGCCCACCGTGCCCTCGGTGAATTGCGGATCGCCGCCCGCCCCACCCGTCGTCATAATCAACGGGGCAAGCTGGCGCGCATAGAGCGTCAGCGCGTGGTCGAGCCGCGATTTCAGGACGGGCGATGGGTGCCCGCGGTATTCCGCCGCGCCCATCACGATGATCACATCGGCGGCCCGCGCCTCGTCGTGCACGGACTGGCGCGCGATGCGGAGCGTGAGCGAGGTGAAATAGCCGATCGCGAAAACAAGCGGCACCAGTATCAGTAGCCACAGGAGACGCTTCACGGTTCGAGGTATGCTGATGTCAACATTGTAGGGGATTTATGGTTTCAAATGTACTCACTAGCCCCGCAAACCCTTTGCTGAAGGAGATTCGCCGCGCCCAGCAGCAAGGCGCGCTCACCGAAAAGGGCTGGATGATTGCCGAAGGCCCGCACCTGGTTGCGGAAGCGTGGCGGAGCCGCTTGCGTATCCCGCGGGCCGTCGTCAGTGAAGGCGCGGCTCTGCCCGCAGGGGTCGAGGCCGATCGCGTCATCGAGGTCTCCGATAAAGTGTTCCGCTCAATATCCGGCACCTCGACGCCACAGGGCGTTCTCGCGCTGGTGGAACCGAAACTGGCTTCGTTCCCAACAATCCTGAGCGGCAATCCGCTGGTGGTGGTGCTCGATGGCGTGCAGGACCCGGGCAATGCCGGAGCCATCGCACGCGCCGGCGAAGCCTTCGGCGCAACCGGCATCGTTTTCTTAAAGGGTTCGGTGAGTCCGTTTCATCCCAAAACGATTCGCGCGTCCGCCGGGTCCTTGTTCCGCCTTGGGATCGTGCTGGCCACGGCGGAGGAAACCGCCGCGGCTTTCGTCGGACGGGCCGCGATCCTGGCAGGCGTGCCGCACACGCGGGGAGTAAAATCGGCATGGGATTCGGACCTCACCCGTCCTCTCGCCGTCATCATCGGGAGCGAAGGCCACGGCGTCGACCCGAGTTTTCTGAAAACCGCGGAACTGGTCTCGATCCCCACCGGCGCAGTCGAATCTTTGAACGCCGCGGTCGCCGCCGGGGTGTTGCTCTATGAGGCTGCGAGGCAGAGGGCTTCCCGATGAGTCTGTTTGAATCCGCTCCTCTGCCCCGAGAGCCAGCCGATGCGCAAATCGACAAGACGCGGCCACTTGCCGAACGCATGCGCCCTGAAAGCATCGAGGACTACGCCGGACAGGAGCATATCCTCGCGCCGGGCAAGCCACTGCGCCAGCAGATCGATCAGGACCGCGTTTCGAGCGTGATCCTCTGGGGTCCGCCCGGCGTCGGCAAAACCACGCTCGCGCGCATCATCGCCCACACCACCCGTTCGGAGTTCGTTCCCTTCAGCGCCGTGATGGGCGGCATGAAGGAAATCAAGGCGGTGATGGCCGATGCCGAAAAATTGCGCCGCATGGGCCGCCGGACCATTCTCTTCATCGACGAGATACACCGTTTCAACAAGGCCCAGCAGGACGCGTTTCTGCCATATGTGGAGCGCGGCGACATCATTCTGATTGGCGCAACCACCGAGAATCCTTCGTTCGAGGTGAACGCCGCGCTGCTCTCGCGATCGAAAGTATATGCCCTTAAGGCCCTGTCGGAAGAACAGATCGTGGCGCTGCTCGGACGCGCGCTGGAAGACACCGGGCGCGGATTCGGTGAGCGGCGCGTGACGGCGCCGGATGACTTACTCCGCATGATTGCGGCTTACTCCAGCGGCGACGCCCGCTCGGCGTACAACACCCTCGAAGCCGCCGTGCTGGCTACCGAACCTGGTTCGTCATTGACTCGTCAGTCCGTCGAAGATGCGATGCAGCGCAAGGTGCTGGTCTACGACAAGGCCGGCGAGGAGCATTACAACATCATCTCGGCGCTGCACAAGTCGGTGCGTTCGAGCGATGTGGACGCGGCGCTTTACTGGCTGGCGCGCATGCTGGAATCCGGGGAAGATCGCATGTATATCGCTCGGCGTCTGGTGCGGATGTCCATTGAAGATATCGGCCTCGCGGACCCTCGTGCGCTGGAACAGGCCATGGCTGTCCAGCAGGCTGTTCATTTTCTCGGCATCCCCGAAGGCGATCTTGCGCTGGGTCAACTGACCATCTATCTGGCTCTCGCGCCGAAGTCGGACGCCTCATATCGCGCCTTGGGCGCGGTGATGAAAGACGTGGAAGAAACTCGCGCCGAGCCTGTCCCCATGAATCTGCGTAACGCGGTAACCAGGCACATGAAGCAATGGGGCTATGGTGAAGGCTACGAACATGCCCATAAGTTAGAAGAAGCCATCACGGGAATGGAGTGCCTTCCTGAGGCGTTGCGCGATCGCCATTACTACCAGCCGACCGAACGCGGCATGGAAAAACGGATCGCGGAAAGGTTGGAAGAGATTCGGGCCGCGCGCGAGAAGCTACGGCTGAAATAGCTTTTCGATTTTTCCGAAAGCCTTGTCCAGCGATTGCGGCTTCTTCAAAACTCCCGCGAACAGATCGCCCTTTTCGGCGAAGCGTGCCAGCGCGTTCCTGATGCTGAACTGCGAAGGATGCAGGCCGCGCTTCACTTCCTCCCATTCGAGCGGCGTCGCTACCGGCGCGCCGTTGTAAGCCCGCGCCACATACGGAGCGGCAATCGTCTTCCCTTCCCCGTTCTGCAGAAAGTCAAAGTATACGCGCCCCTTTTGGCGCTTCGCCACGCTTCTCGGCGTGGTGAACAGTTGCGGTTTGCGCAGCAGCGCGATGCTGGCCAGCACCTCGGCGAAGTGCTTGGTGTCTTCGTAAGAATAGACCGGCTTCACGGGGATATAGACATGCATCCCGTCACCTCCGGTGGTTTTCGGATAACCGGTCAGGCCGATCTCATCCAGAATTCCGCGCACTAACTGCGCCGCCTCCACGATCATTTCGTAGGGGCATTCCTGGGGATCAAGATCGATCAGTATCCAGTCCGGATGTTCGATGGACCGGACCCGGCTCATATACGGATTCTGATCGATACAGCCCAGATTCGTCAGATAGAGTAGCGCCGCGCGGTTCTCCGCCAGAACGTACCGGATATCATCCACCGTCTCATAGCGCAGCCACGCGGGATAGGTCTCCGGCGAGTTCTTCTGAAAGAAGAATGGCTCGTCGATTCCATTCGGATAGCGCTTCAGCGAGAGCGGCCGGTCCTTCAAATGCGGCAGCAGAAGCTTGGCGACGCCGTCGTAGTAGTTGAGTAAGTCGCGCTTGGTATAGCCGTCCTTTGGATAGTAGATCTTGCTGAGATGCGTCAGCTTCAGATCCTGGCCATCCACTTTGATACGCGCTTCTTCCTGGTTTTCGGCCAGCAGCGGCTTAGGCTTCTTTTGCGGTTTTGCTTCGGGCATTTCGACTCCTACGGCTTCGACTCCCACATCATTGGCGTTCTTATCGACTCTCAACCCGAGAAACACGGGCGCGCGCAAGCGTTTATCGGGCGTCCAGTTGGCAAACTTCACCTCGCAGACCAGATCCGGTTCCACCCAGACCACGTCCTTCGGCATTTTCGGATCGTGCGGCAGCGGCGACGTTCCGCGCGTCCGCAAATCCAGCAAGGCCCGGATCGACGTCAGCAGTTTCGCATCGAAACCCGTCCCGACGTTGCCCGCCCAGCGCAGTTTCCCGCGCTCATGCACGCCGAGCACTAATGCTCCAAAGTGGTCCCGTTCTCCGATGGTGTAGCCGCAGATGACAAACTCCTGCTGCTCCACTAACTTCAGCTTCAGCCAATCGCGGCTGCGGTGCGATTCGTAGAGGCTGTCCCGGCGCTTCGCCACTAATCCCTCCAGCCCGTTTTGCCTCACGGCTTCCACTAAGTCGCGAGTCGGCGGAAACGCCTCCGAAATCTTCACTGGCCCCTGGCGCGTCACCACCGCTTCCAATAACTTGCGGCGATCCGTGAGAGCCGCCCCGCGAAGATCCCACCCATCCAGGTAGAGCAGATCGAACAGAAAGAGGGTGACCGGGCGAGTCCTGGTCATCTGCGCGATCGCCGCTGCATCGGCAGCCATAATCCTTGGCTGGATCAGCGCAAACCCGGGCACGCCTTTTTCATCGAGAACGGCAATCTCCCCATCCAGCACGGCTTGCTTCGCTTTCACCTGATGCGGCAGCACGGTCAGTTCGGGATATTGCCGCTCACACCGGTTGCCGCTGCGCATGTAGATCTCGACACGTCCTTCATGAATGAAGCAGAGCGCCCGAATGCCGTCGAACTTCAGTTCGGCCACCCAGTCACCCGTTTCCGGGAAGGTATCCGTCAGAGTGGCCGACATGGGCTCGAAGAAGCCTGGCATAGGCGCTTTCACCGCACCCTGCACCGGACTCGATTCCGCTGCCTTCACGCCCTTCCCGCGTTTGGCGGGAAGATCGTGAGCAATCTCCTCCTGCGTCCGGCCCGTGAGAACGCTGGTGGCGTACGCCTCCACGTCCCACCCGGAAACCGCCGCGGCATCCTTCTTCTTCAGAAGCAGCCATTCATTGCCTTTGCCTCGATTCTTCATCAGAACCAGGGCAAAATCGCCGTTGAGCTTCTCGCCATGCAGCGTGAACTTGAAGTCGCCGCGCGCGATCTGCTCGGTCGCGTCCGCGTCTCCAATTAGCTCATAGGTTCCGCGGTCCCACAGCATCACGCTGCCTCCCCCGTAATTCCCTGTGGGGATGTTGCCCTCAAAATTGCCGTAGTCGAGCGGGTGATCTTCCACCATGGCGGCGAAGTGTTTGGGGGCCGGGTCGAGCGTGGGACCTTTCGGAATAGCCCACGATTTCAGGGTCCCGGCAACCTCCATGCGGAAGTCATAATGCAGGTGTGAAGCATGGTGGCGTTGCACGTAGAAACGGTTCCCGCCGTCGCCCGGATCCACCTTCGCGGGCGCAGGTTCCGGCGTTTCTGCAAAATTACGTTTCCGTTTGTACTCTTCCAGGGACATAAACAGTTGGAAATGTTCTTGCTAAATGATATACATGATATGTGGCTAGTAGCGTGTGGAAGGGACATCTCGCGTTCGGGCTCGTGTCATTCCCGGTGCATCTCGCCGTCGCGGCCCGCAGCGAATCCATCAGCTTTAACCAGCTCCACAAGACGGACGGCTCACGCATCAAACTGGTCACCTTCTGCCAAAAAGAAGACAAGCCCATTCCTCGTAACGAAATTGTAAAGGGTTACGAATACGAGAAAGATCACTACGTCGTCATTGACGACGAGGAAATCAAGAAGGTCGCCCCCAAAACAGCCAAGGTGATGGAGATTCTTGAGTTCGTCAAAGGCGACGCCGTCGATCCGGTCTATCTGGAAAGTTCCTACTATCTCGCGCCTCAGGAAGGCGGCGAGAAACCGTATGCGCTGCTGTTCGAAGCGATGCGGGAATCGGGTTATTACGGCATCGCCAAGATCGCCATGCACAATCGGGAACACATTGTTGTTCTGCGGCCGGCGAAAACCGGGATGATGCTGCATACGATGTACTATCGCAGCGAGGTGCGGGCTGCGGACGAATTCCATACCGATGCCAGTTCACTGAAAGAGAAAGAACTGGGTCTGGCCCGCATGTTGATCGAGTCGCTCGCCGGCGAATTCGAGCCTGAGAAGTATCACGACACCTATCGCGCCAATCTGGAGAAGATGATTCAGGCCAAGATCGAAGGCCATGCTGTGGTGGAGACGCCCGCCACACACATCGCTCCGGTGATCGACATCATGGAAGCGCTGCGCAAGAGCCTGGAAGCGAAGAAGCCGGTGCAGCGTGAAGAAGAGCAGGCGGAACCTGTGGCGGCGGCCAAGAAACGCTCCGGTCAAAAACGGGCCAGCAGATCCTCCGCATAGAGCGCGCCTTGCGGGTCTTCTTCATGTTTGAAGAAGGCGAAAACATCCCTTCCGGCAGCCAGTTGCTCGCGCGTTTGGCTTTCAATCCCCGATAGAGTCTCTTTCGAGTATTCGGTTTTTCGCAAGCGGCTGTAGACAAAGTCGGCGGTGACCACTTTGGGAATTTCCAGCTTCTCCGACTCCGCGAGGCAGAGGCTGACGTTGTACTTTCCGAGGACTGCAAAGACGGGGTCGGCGAGCCACGAGGCATGACGGAACTCGAAGGTATAGCGCAGGTCGCGGGGCAGCAGTTGCAAATAATCATCCAGAAGCTGATCGTCCCGCTTGAAGGTGGGGCCAAGTTGAAACAAGACGGGACCGAGCCGGCGCGCCGTACGCAGCGGATCGATCATCTTGAGAAATAGCTCTGTCGCCTCCTGCGCATTCCTCAGCTTCAGGATGTGAGTGATCCGCATGTTGGCCTTCACCGCGAAGACAAAGCCGGCCGGCGTGGCGGCCACCCATTTTTCAAGCGTGGAAGCGGACGGCAGCCTCCGGAACGTGTAGTTAATCTCGACGGCATTCAGCCGGGTGGCATAGTGTTCCAGAAACTTCGCGGCCGGAAGCTTCGCAGGATAGAACGTCGGCTTCCACGAGGGATAAGCGAATCCGGATGACCCGGCGTAGAGTTGCGGCATGAATTCGATTATGAATCACGGATGGAATAGAATTCTTTTCGCCCGGATTCATTGGCTTTCGTGGATGAGTGAGCCGGTAAAGAAGCGCCAGCGAGATATACTCAAGTTGGGATCTGAGCACGATGCACAGGGAATACGTGGAGAAGCGGAACGACGGTTACTACGTGGCTGGAACCCGCGTGTCTCTCGATTCCGTCGTCTGCTAATTCAACGAGGGCAGTTCTCCCGAGGCTATCCACGAGGACTTCCCTCTGCTGAAGCGAGCGCAGATTCACGGCGCCATCGCGTTCTATCTTGACCATCAGCCGGAGATTGATGAATACCTCGCGCTAACGGAAAGGGAATTCGAGGGCAGCGCTACTCCACTGCAGCAAGCGAATCCCGCGCTCTGGAAAAAGCTCGAAAACGCCCGCGCAAAGATGGGCGAGCCTCGCGGTTGACCGTTCGCTTTCAAGCCGATGCAGACCTCAAACACGCGATCGTGAAAGCAGTCCGCAAACTGGAGCCGGCCGTTGATTTTGCGTCCTCGGCCGATGCTGGGTTAGAAGACATCGGCGATCCCGAACTCCTCGAACGTTCCGCACAGCAGGGGCGTATCCTGGTTTCTCATGATCGCCGGACCATGGTCGCTTATTTTCGGTCGCGGCTTGAAGCGGGGAAGTCCAGCCCAGGTTTGTTCATTGTCTCTCAGGGCGGGCCGGTCGGACCCGTGGCACGTACGATTGTTCTCGCCTGGGCAGCCTCCGAGCCAGGGAGTGGCGCGACCAGATACACCATTTGGCGTCGATGGCGCGACACGTGTTTAGCCGTTGACCAATACGCAATCGGTCGTCGAGCAACCCAGCCAGTGGACGACTAGCGCGATCTCGAGACGCCCCTGGCCTGTTACAATTTCCCCTTACTATGCGCTATCTCCTTCACTGGCTCATCAGCGGCGTCGGCCTCGTCATCGTCGCCAACGTCATCCGCGGCATCGAAGTCGACGGCTTCCTAGCCGCCCTGATCGCCGCGCTTGTCTACGGCCTACTGAGCGCGACGATCGGGTTCCTGCTCAAGGTCATCACGCTGCCCCTGGCCATCCTCACGCTGGGGATCTTCCTCCTCGTCATCAATGCTCTGATGCTGCGGCTGACCGCCGCCTTCGTGTCCGGCTTCCGCGTGCTCGGCTTCGGGCCGGCGTTCTTCGGGTCCATTCTTCTGACCATTGTCGATGGGCTGCTACGCTGGTTACTTCACGCATAAATGCCTACCCTTCTGGCCGCATCCGAAAGCCTTGAACTCACTATTCCCCATTGCGAACGCGGCATCGGCGACGTCATCCTGAAACCGGATTCCGATAAACTCATTCCCGGCGTTCGCATCCAGCCGCTTACCTTATGGCCGGATGACCGCGGATACTTTCTCGAAATCACTCGGGGCGGTCAGGGACTGGTCGCGGAGTTCCCGCCGGAAACCACGCAGGTTTCCGCGGCGCTCAGTTACTCCGGTACGATGAAGGCGTTCCACTATCACTTACACCAGACGGATTGCTGGACGGCCGTCAGCGGAATGTTCCAGGTCGTATTAGTGGATCTGCGTAAAGACTCGCACACGCTAGGCCGCAAGAACACAATCTATTGCGGACCGCTGCGGCCGTGGCAGATCCTGATCCCGCCCGGCGTCGGGCACGGTTACAAAGTGATTGGCGGCGACCCTGGGTTACTGGTCTACGCGACCAATCGTCTCTATAACCCGAAAGACGAGGGGCGAATCGCCTACGACAACGAAAGTATCGCGTACGACTGGGAGATACAACACAAGTGATCTTCGTCACCGGCGGCGCCGGTTTCATCGGCTCCCAGTTTGTCCGCGATTCCCTGCGGCGCAAATTGGGCACGCTGATCGTCTTTGACAACCTCACCTATGCGGGGAATCTGGATAACCTCGAATCTGTTCAAGATGACCCGGATTACGAGTTTGTCCGCGGTGACATTACCAGCTCCGAAGATGTTCTTGCCGCGCTCCCGGAACGTTGCGACGCCATCGTGCACTTCGCCGCGGAGTCGCATGTGGACCGCAGCATCCTGAGTGCGGCCGAATTCGTGCGGACGAATGTCCTGGGTACGCAGGTGTTACTCGACGCGGCGCGCGCGCGGAAGGTCGCGCGATTTCTGCACATCTCGACAGACGAAGTGGGCGGCAGCATTGCCGAGCCGGGCCGATTCCAGGAAGGCGACCCGCTCGTCCCCAGCAGCCCCTACGCAGCCAGCAAGGCAGCGGCGGAGCATCTGGTCCATGCCGCGCATCATACCTTTGGTCTCGACACCATCATCACCCGCACGAGTAATAATTACGGTCCTTATCAGTTCCCGGAGAAGCTTCTGCCGCTCGCGATCGCCAAGGCCATAAGCGGCGAACCGATTCCAGTCTATGGCGACGGCTTGCAGGTACGCGATTGGATTCACGTGGAAGATAACTGCCGCGCTCTTCAGGTTGTGCTGCACGGCGGTAAGAGCGGCAGCGTGTACCACATCGGCGGCGGTAACACCCTGCCGAACTTACAAGTACTCAGGACTCTGCTGCGCGTGCTGGGAAAGCCCGAATCGCTGCTCACCACCGTGGTCGACCGTTTAGGACATGACCGCCGCTACGCGGTGGATTGCTCGAAGATCCACGAAGAACTTGGCTGGAGCCCGAAAATCCCTTTTGAAGAGGGATTGCGAAGCACGGTCGAGTGGTACCGCGAGAATCAGCGGTGGGTCGACCGTGCGCGGAGCGGCGAGTATCGCGAAGTAGAACGGCGCATCTACCAGACGCCTATTGCATAACCCCAGGAGGTGGCGGCGGAGTCTTCCGGGGCCGCTTGATCCCCGAACGCTTCACAGTGCGCTTCACCGGCGCGGACGCCGAGTTGCCGTTCACCTCGCCGCCGCCTTTGCGGGACGAGCGCTTTGTAGTGGGGGGTGCGCTACGAACTGTCGACGAGCGGGCAGTCGGTTGACCCGGCACAACAGGCTGCGCTTCGTCTTCCTCAATGATCTCCTCGGGAACCGGAAGCGGCTCAGGCTCGGGCAAAGCCGGCGGATGGAACTCAGCGCCCAGATAAACCATCAGGCCCCGCTCCTCATCCGGCTGGTTCTTTACAACGCCCTTATCCTGCGCGAAATTCAGGAAGTCGCCAAACGCCTGGAATCCGAACTTGGTGAAGTCGAATTGCGGCTGTTCTTCGCGAACCCAGACAGATAAGTCCTCCGCTGTCACGCCTTCTTCCATCTCCAGCCGGTGCGTTTCCAGAACGTCCCGCAGAGACGGCAGGGCTTCTTCCGGCCTGATCGACTTTTCGGCCACGGCGGAGTGCTTCCGCTGGATCATGTAGCGGCCTTCACCGCCCGTCACCAGTACATAGTCGGCCTTGCGCAGCTTCTCGACAAAGTCGGTAAAGGAATTTGCTCCGTAGGCCTTCTCGCTGAAGCTGGAATCGAGCTGTAACATGGTGGACTTCAGTAAGCCCAGTTGCGGACGCACCTCGCGCCGTTCCAACACCTGCAGGGCGCGCTCCACCAGAGGCATCGCCTGCGCCAGGTCGAGCACCGGACGGCGCTGCTGCGGCGGCCGCGGCTCGCGATCGGGCCGTGGACCTTGTCCGCCTCCTGAGCCCTGATTCTGCTCCCTTCGCGGTTCGTCCCGGTGGTGCTGCTGCGGAGGAGGCGACGAACGTCCTCCGGAGCCGTCCACCAAGTTCTCGTAACTGATGAACTCGTGGCAATTCTTCTGTAAGATCGTGCTGGTAAACGCCCGGCCGCCGACCACAAAGATCGTCTTGTCGTACTGCTTGAGCTTATTCACCAAAGCGATGAAATCGCTGTCGCCGCTCACAATGGCGAAAGCGTTGATGTGGTCGTGCGTGAACGCCATTTCGAGCGCGTCCAGCGCCAGGTTGATGTCGGCCCCGTTCTTATCGCCGCGCGGCGACGGGTCGCGCTGAACCATTTGGACAGCGTGCTCGGAGAGCTGCCGGGTGAACGTTTCCAGACGGCCCCAGTTCGCGTAGGCGATCTTAGTGACAATCTCGCCGCGCTCCTTTAGCGCTTCTAATACGGCTGCCACATCGAACTCGCGATTGAGTGTGGACTTGACGCCGATCTCGATGTTGTCGAAGTCGATAAATACGGCGATTTTAAGATGCTTTTCCATCGAAAACCCTTCGTTTCTTCCTTCTCGCCGCCCGTCACCTAAGCCGCTAAGTAGCAGTCTGGCCGGACGGCTGTCCCGCGCGTTCGCGGATGAAATGCACTATCTCCTCAAGCGAGGAGCCGGGTTGGAACACCGCGGCTACCCCTTGTTGCTTCAACTGAACCGCGTCCTCATCCGGGATGATTCCGCCGAGAATGACCATAACCCCGGTCATCTCTTTTTCCCGCAGTAACTGCATCAAGCGGAGAACAATCGCATTATGCGCGCCCGATAAGATGGACAGGCCGATTACCTGCACGTCTTCCTGCATAGCCGCGCTGACGATCATCTCCGGCGTCTGCCGCAAACCAGTATAGATGACCTCCATACCGGCATCTCGAAGCGCCCGCGCAATAATCTTGGCCCCCCGGTCATGCCCATCGAGGCCGGGTTTGGCTACCAGCACTCGGATCGGTTGGCTCATGCCTGGGACGCGGAACGCATATGCAGCGCTTTGTTACAGGATACTCTGTTCCCGATACGTTCCGAAGACGGAACGCAGCGCGTCGCAGATTTCGCCCAGAGTCGCGTACGCACGAACGGCCTCAATAATCGGTGGCATCGTGTTTTCGCGGCCGTCGCAAGCGCGTCTCAAACTGTTCAGCGAACGCTCCACGCGGGCGCCATCCCGCTCGGCCCGCAGCTTCTTCAACTTGGCGCACTGGGCTTCTCGCGCGGTCTGAGCGATCTGCAGAATCTCGATCGGCTGCTCGGCCTCTTTGCCGGCAAATCCATTCACGCCGACGATCACGCGCTCGCCCGCTTCCACTTCGCACTGGTATCGATAACTGGCGGCGGCGATCTCGCTCTGCGGGAATCCGCGTTCGATGGCCGCGATCATGCCGCCCATCTCATCGATCTGCCGGATATAATTCCGCGCCCCTTCCTCCATGTCGAGCGTGAGCCGTTCCACAAAGAAACTGCCTCCCAGCGGGTCAACCTCATTGGCAACGCCACTTTCATATGCGATCACCTGCTGGGTGCGCAGCGCGATGGTGGCGGCATGTTCACTGGGCAGGGCATAGGCTTCATCGAGCGAGTTGGTGTGGAGCGATTGTGTACCGCCCAGCACCGCCGCCATCGCTTGCAAGGCGGTCCTGACAATGTTATTCGCAGGCTGCTGCCACGTGAGCGAACAGCCGGCCGTTTGAGAATGGAAGCGCAACTTCAGGCTGCGCTCGTCTTTCGCGCCATACCTCTCTTGCAAGATAGTGGCCCACAGTTTTCGAGCGGCGCGAAACTTGGCGATCTCCTCAAAGAAGTCGCTATGCGAGTTGAAGAAGAAACTGAGCCGGGGGGCAAACTCATCGATCTTGAGACCGCGCTCAATGGCCCAATCGATATATTCCAACCCGTCGCGCAAGGTGAACGCCAGCTCCTGTAGCGCCGTCGAGCCAGCCTCGCGGATGTGATAGCCGCTGATCGAGATGGGGTTGAACCTGGGAATATGGCGCGTCGCGAACTCGATTGTGTCGGTCACCAGGCGCATCGAGGGGCGCGGCGGGAAGATATATTCCTTCTGGGCGATGTATTCCTTCAGGATGTCGTTTTGCAGGGTCCCGGAGATCTTCGCCCAATCCGCTCCCTGCTTCTCGGCCGCCACCAGGTACATCGCCCATAGGATGGACGCGGGCGAGTTGATGGTCATGGAGACGGTGACCTTGTCGAGCGGAATGCCCGCGAACAATGCCTCGACATCGGCCAGCGACGACACCGGCGCGCCGCACTTACCGACTTCCCCTTCGGCCAGCACGTGGTCGGCGTCATAGCCCATCAACGTTGGCAGATCGAAGGCGACGGAGAGTCCCGTTTGACCTTGCGCCAACAGATAGCGGTAGCGCTGGTTGGTCTGTTCGGGAGTCGCGAAGCCTGAGAACTGGCGCACCGTCCAGAGCCGGTCGCGATACATGCCGGCGTGAATTCCGCGGGTATATGGAAATTCCCCAGGCTGGCCTAACTGGAACCCCGGCAGGCTCTCCGGCGTGTAGAACGGCTCGATGGGCGTGCCGCTGATCGTCGTATGGGTCAAGCTTGCCTCACGATTGAAGTCTATCGTGAAGGCTCGCGGGATTCGCCACTGTGGAAAGATCGCCGAGGGGTTCTCCGAGATATTTCTGGCGTAGAAGCCTTCGAACAACCTTGCCACTCTGCGTCTTGGGGAGATCCGGGACCACCAAAACGGCGCGGGGGCGGAAGGGAGCGCCGAGCACATCTCCAATGTGAGCGATCAACTCGGCCTCTGTGGGCTGGGCGGCTGGTTTCAAGACCGCGTAGGCCACGATGGCTTCGCCTTTCACCTCATCCGGGACGCCGATCACTGCGGCTTCCGACACCGCCGGGTGCGCCATCAGCGCGTCTTCCACTTCCGCCGGGCCCACTTTGCGACCCGCCACGTTCATCGATTCATCCGCGCGTCCGTGGAGAAACCAGCAGCCGTCTTCATCCACGCTGGCCCAATCGCCGTGGTCCCAATAACCGGGAAAGCGCGACCAGTAGGTTTTGAGATAGCGCTCCGGGTCGCCCCAGATTCCTCGCGTCATTGAAGGGGCGGGCTTGGCGCAAACCAGATAGCCGTCCTTGATTTCCGTGGCCATGCCGGGCGCCGGCGCTCCCAGAGTACAAGGCTTCAATGACTGGATGGGCAGCGGAAACAGGAAGCAGCCGATGATCTCCGTGCCGCCCGAGATGTTGATGATGGGGCAGCGTTCGCCGCCGATGTGCTCGAAGAACCAGCGATAGGAGACTTCGTCCCATGGCTCGCCGGTGGAACCAAGCAGGCGCAGCGAACTGAAGTCGTGGCGCGAAGGATCACTGGTTCGCATGAGCTGCCGGATGGCGGTGGGAGACACGCCAAAGGTGGTGATGCGGTCGCGTTCCAGAATTTCCCACAGACGGTTCGGGCTCGGATAATCCGGTGCGCCATCGTACAAGAACACGGTACCGCCGAAATGGTGATTGCCGATAATGGACCACGGGCCCATCATCCAGCCGATATCCGACAGCCAGAAGAAGCGGTCATTCTTTTGATGATCGAAAGCGAGATAAATTTCCTTGGCGGTCTGCATGAGCGCGCCGGCGTGCGTGTGGACGACGCCTTTTGGTTTCCCGGTGGTGCCGCTGGTATAGAGCATCAGCGCGTGCGCTTCCGAATCAAGCGCGAGCGATGGACGCGGCTTGTCGGATCCCTTGGGGAGTTCGCAGAAGATGTGTTGCACGGCGGGGCAGGCTCGCGCGGCTTCCTGAACCTTTGAGAGCAGCGGGATCTGTTTGCCGCGCCGCGTGAGATGTTCAGCGGTAAAGATCACCTTCGCACCGGAATTTTCGAGACGCGAGGCGATGGCGCCCGCTCCAAAACCGGCGAAGATCAGAACCGGTACGAGCCCGAGTTTGAAGCATGCGTAAAGGGCTGTGACGGCGTCCGCAACCATCGGCATCACTAAGGCTACGCGATCTCCTGGCTCAAGATTCAGATCCGCCAGGGCGTTCGCGACCTGAGTCACCTCGCGGCCAAGTTCGGCAAACGTGAGTTCCCGCCGCGAGCCGTCTTCACATTCGGAGACGATAGCCATCCGGCCGGATGCGGGGCCGCGTGCGTGACGATCCAGCGTGTTCGCGGCGATATTGAGCTTGCCTCCGCTATACCAGCGAGCCCATTCGACACCGCGCGAGGTATCGAGAACCTTTGTGAAGGGCTGCGACCATTCGACGCCTAACTCCACCGCGAGATCGCCCCAGAATTCTTCGAGGTGTTCGACGGAGATACGCAGGAAAGCTTCCCGATCTCGTTCATACGAGTTGAAGCCAAGCCTCTGCATGTAGCGGAAGACGTTGGTGCGGGTCGCAAATTCGGGTGTGGGCTGCCAGATCCAATCAGACATTGGGGTTATTCCATCGGGCTACCCAGCCGTTGGAGTGCTGCGGCGGCCGCCGCTTTTAGCGGAGCCAAATCGCGCTCAACGAGGAACCACAGGCGCTCGCCTTCAACGCGATCGTATTCGTGCCGCAGAAAATTTCCGAGAGCTCGGAGCGTCGGCCAAGGGATTTCGGGGCAAAGTTCTTCGGCCAGGCTTCCCAGCTTTTTCGAGGCTTCGCTGATTCGCTCCAAACATCGCTCAACTACATCATAGGTCTTGTGATCTTCCAGGAACGCCGCGGCGTTCATGCCAGCCGTGTGGCCTTCAATACGGGGATTTTCGAGAATGTCTTGAAAACGCTGGACCGGGTCCTTAGAAGGCACGCGTGGCCTCGGCCTCCACGGTTCGCTGTACGCGGGGCTTGAGGGTCCCCTCCTCGCTCAGATCGAGGGGGACACCCAGTAAGGCCGCTAGTTGCAGTTCGATGCCGACGACATCGAGCAGCGACAGGCGGCGGTTTTTGTCAAATGCGGCTAGAAGATCGACGTCAGATTTCGGCCCGCCATCGCCCCGTGCGGTGGAGCCGAACAGCGACAGGCGAACAATGCCCGCCTCCTTGAGTTCTCGTTCGTGCGCGCGTAACGTGTTTATGACCTTCTCGCGGTCCATGGCTTATTCTTGCCCTCGGTTTCTTTCTGGTCAAGGGTCGCTGAAAAAAGGGGCAGAGTTCTTTACTGCGTCTCCTTATGGTAATTCGGAAACGCCGGCTTTTCATATTTGGGCAGGGGATGTTCTTTCAACTCTTGCAGCAGCACCTCTACCGCCTTCTCCAGTTGTGGGTCATGGCCTTGACGGACTAAGGCAGGGTCATAGTCCACATCAATGTCTGGAGGCACACCGTGGTTTTCGACGTCCCACTCCTTCGACAGGTTGTAGAAAGCAAGATTCGGCGCAGTCACAAAACCGCCGTCAATCAACTGAGGAAATCCGAAGATGCCCACCAAACCACCCCAGGTGCGCTTACCCACTAGCTTGCCGACGTTCTCCTGGCGGAAGAGCCAGGGCATCGCGTCGCCTCCTGAACCGGCGTATTCGTTGATGATCATCGCCTTCGGTCCGAAGATCTGATTCTGCGGCGTGGGGAATTCGGAGCCGTAGCGAGTCATAAAGAAGTTAGTCTGGGGACGCTTCAGATAGTCGATGATGTAGTCGGCAATGTCTCCTCCACCATTGAAGCGCTCGTCGATCACCGCGCCCTCCTTACCGATTTGCGCAAAGTAATAGCGATTGAAATTCGTGTAGCCCTGGTCGGCCGTATTCGGGAGGTACACGTAAGCAAGCCGGCCGCCGCTCATCTGGTCGACCTTGAGCCGGTTGTCATCCATCCAGGCCCGATTGCGGAGGTTGGATTCGTCGGCCAACGGGACCACGGTGACTTCGCGCGAGTTTGCGCCGGAAGGATCTTGACCTACCCGGATGACTACGGATTTATCCGCCGCTCCTTCAAAGAAAGCATAGACGCTGTCGGGCGGCTTCAGATCGCGGCCATTCACTGCGAGCAGGTAATCCCCCGCCACCACATTCACTCCGGGCTGTGTCAGCGGAGCTTTCAGGTTCGGATTCCAGTTCTCACCTTTATACACACGGGCAAAGCGATAGCGGCCATTCTCAATCCTGTAATCCGCGCCCAGCAACCCCCCGGGCACCTTCTTCACGTCGGGATACGCGCCACCACCCACGAAGAGATGGCCGATTGAAAGTTCACCCAGCATCTCCTGGAATAGATAGTTCAGGTCGTCACGGCTGGCCACGTTCTCCGCGTAGGGACGGTACTTCTCCTCGGCCGCTTTCAGATTCAATCCGTGCGTATTCGGATCGTAGAAGAAATCGCGTTCGATCCGCCACACTTCGTGATAGATCTGACGCCATTCCTCTTTGGGATCGACGCGCATTTCCATTCCGTCGGTCTTCAAGGCACCTTCACCCGCCTTGGGGGCTGCCCCAGATGCGGCAATGAACCACGTGTCCCCCTGATGGAAAAGCATCTTTTCGCCGTCGCTCGACAGATCAAACGACTTAATGCCCTCCACGATTTTCTCGGTCTTGCGGGTCTTGAGATCGAATTTCTGCACCGTCAACGTCGGCTGGTCTCGAAACGCGTCCGTTACGTCGCTCGCCTCGACGAGATACAGTATTCCCGTCTTGCCGGCGAACAACCCGGTATAATCGCGCTCCGCCATCGGGAGGGCTAGAATACGCTGGTCGATGTTATCGAAGTCGATTCGGACGGTAACGGGTTCTTTGTCTTTGTCTTTGTCTTTGTCTTTGTCGTCTTTCTTGGCATCGTCCTTCTTCGCGTCGGCCGGCTTCTCGTCATCGCTTTCGGGTGCAAGGGGAGACGGGTCGTCCTTGCGCAGCACAACCAAATATGCGCTGCGCGTCACTTTATGATCGATGCTCGACATATCCAGCCATGACGTCGAGAGGCCGGTATTGGTGCTCGCTGTGAAATAGAGGACTTTTCCGTTCTTATCCCATTGCGCGTAATCGGCGTCACTCAATCCGTCGGTTAGCTGGGTGGTCTTTCCACTTGCGAGCGAGTACACGAACACGGCTCGAAGGTGATTTTTCAGAATCTTGTTATAGGCGATCCATTCGTTGTCCGGCGACCATTGCGGGCTCAAATCGCGAAAGGGAGTCTGGTAAGTATCGGTGTCGATGAGGACCGGCTGCTTCTTTTCCAGATCGATATACCAGACGTTGAGCCGGTTATCCGTGTAAGCGATCTTTTTGCCATCCGGCGACCAGACCGGTTCATAGAAGAATGCGGGGTGGTCACCGAGAGGGACTTTTGTTACCGGCCCCAGCCCATTTTGCAGGCTGAGGTGTAACTGGTATTCACCGGATTCATCCGAAAAGTAAGCGATCTGCTTGCCATCCGGGGACCAGGAAGGGTCTCTCTCCGCCACACCGGAAGTCCTGGTCAAGTCGCGGGCGTCGCCCTTCTCAGCGGGCACAGTGAAGATATCGCCGCGCGCTTCGAAAACGGCCCGCACGCCGGTTGGCGAGATACGCGCATTGGTAATCTTCGAACCCACTTTCTGCATAGAGGGGCGCACGTCGGTGATATCGGCCGCGAGATGGATATCCACTTGTTTTGACTGGCCGGACTTCACGTCGAACAGATGGATGGCCCCGAATTGTTCGTAGGCGATGGTGGCTCCGAATGAACTGGCCCATTTGACGTCAAGACCATCGTTGCGCAAGATCTGATCAACTTTTCCACTTTCGGGATCGTAGGAGAAAAGCGTGATGGACCCGTTGCGGTCGGATAGGAAGATGATCCGGCCGTTGACCCACATCGGGTTGGAATCGTTGCAGTTGCCATTCGGGATTTTCGCCACGGAAGAGTCCGCCAGCTTAGCGATCCAGATCGGAGTTGTTCGGCCGCCGCGATAATGTTTCCAGATCGCATTCGCCGGAGCGATCGGCATGTAGGCGATCTTGGTCTGGTCGGAAGAGAGGACGCCGCTAAATCCGGAAGGCAGGGGGAGCGCCGCAGGCAGGCCTCCCTGGGCGGAAACAGAGAACAGTTTGGGGAAGCGGGAATAACTCTCACGAGTCGAACGGAACAGGATACTCTTACCATCCGGGTTCCAGGCTACCGGTACGTCGGCGCCCGGATGGTAGGTAATGCGCCGCGGTACGCCGCCGGCAGCCGCGACGACATAGACGTCAACGTTTCCCTCGTACTCGCCACGGAAGGCGACATCCGCGCCGTCCGGGGAAAAAACAGGATTGCCTTCGATCCCGGCGCCGGCTGTAAGTCGCACGGCGACACCGCCTTCCCGAGGGACAGACCAAAGATCGCCGGCATGCGAGAAAACAATTTGAGTCTTGCCGAGAGCAGGCTGAGTGAATAGCAGGGGCGGTGCGCTTTCCGCAAAACACGGCGCGCAGAAGATGCAAAGGGCCAGGAGACTCTTCATGAAGGGTCCTTTCGGAGGTTAGCCCTAAATCATACACCCGGCGGATCTGCGTTTCCCGGGATCAGTCCGGCTCCCACGATTCGTCGAACTTCCTCTCTTCCGGACCAATTCTTCCGAGATCGACCGTAACGCTTTCCTGATCGCCCTCATTCTCGGTCACGTCAACCGTCAGCACGAGGCAAATAATGACGGTGATATTTGCGTCCGAGTTGGCTCTGAGTTCATAGCGGTCACCCTTGCCGATCTTTATTCGATTCTTGGTAAATGCCGCGATCTGACGATCTCCATCAAAGATGGAATACCGAACTCCCTTGTGTTCATACAGCCAATAACACTTACCATTACCCTCGCGCGCAAAAACGCGCTTCCATGCCTTCGTGCAACGAAAGCGATAAACCGTCCCGTCGGAGAGCTCGAAATCGTACTTAGGCCGGAACACAAAGAAACGGCTCTTGATCCTCGCGATAACTGCGTTGCCCGCAAGCAACTGAATCTTGTCGCCAAGCGAGAGGAGTTGTTTCTCGGCCCGAAAATTGCCCAAAGGCGTTGAGATATCGAACTCAGATCGTAGCGTAAACTTCCGCTGCTCGACAACGATATCCATGAACGGCTTAGACTTTGGGCCGTTCCATGTCAAACCGATCGCGCGTGCGCGTGTAACTCGTTCCGCCCATCCGGCCAATCGCCTTCAATCCATCCGGATCCACGCGGAAATGATCCACAATCGAATCTTCTACATGAAAGCGAACCACTTCGCCCAGTACAAGGCTGCCACCCAGCCGCCGCTTGCTGACTTCCACGATCTGGAAGAGCTTACATTCCATTGAAGCTCTGGCTTGTTTGACGCGCGGCGGCGCGACTAAGCCGCTTGCGACCGGCGTTAGTCCCGACATAACGAATTCATCCACCTCAGGCGGATACTCGCCCGAGGCCAGATTCATCTCCCCGGCAATCTCTTCGGAGACAATATTCACCACGAACTCGCGCGTCTCGCGGATATTGCGCAGCGTGTCCTTCACGCCTTCCGCCCCTCGCACCATCGGAGAAAATGCAATCACCGGAGGATCGGCACTGGCGCAGGTAAAGAAACTGAATGGCGCGAGATTCCGCACGCCTGCGGCATCCACGGTCGAGACGAAGGCGATGGGGCGCGGCACAATCAGGCCGATCAACAGCTTGTAGATATCCTGCGCCGCTGTGTTGCCCGGATCGGCCGTCAATCTGCGCCCACTGGGACGGGTTCGGTTTCTTCTTTCTTAATCCCCATCCAGCTCTTCCAATAGTCTTTCCACTCCACCTGCTCACCCGCCGGCAGCACGCGGATCGGGTTCAGCCCGTCCAGCATCACGGCGCTTTCATCGGTGTGTGTGCGCTTCTTCTGATTGGCCAGGGCTTTCGGATGCGGGCCATGATGAATGCCGCGCGGGTGCAGCGTTGCGTAACCCGCCTTGACGTTATCGCGGCTGAAGAAATCGCCGTCGTGATAGAAAATGAACTCGTCGTAATCGGTATTGCGATGGAAGAACGGGACGCGCAAGGCTTCCTCATCCTGCTCCAGCGGGCGCGGCAGAAAGCTGCACACCACCGCGCCCTTCGTGACGAAGCTGGTGTGCGCGCTGGGGGGAAGGTGCGCGCGATGGCTCATGATGGGCCGGATATCGCGCATGTTGATCTTCCAAACCGTCAGGTCTCCCTTCCAGCCGATCACATCGATGGGATTGAAGGGATAGAACACCTTGGAATATTCGCCTTCCACCTTGATACGGACTTCCCACTCGGAACGCCCCGGCTCGGCGGCTGGCAGTTCCGGCTCCGGTGTGACGATAGCGGCCGGATCGTAGAGCGCATGCTGGCCGATGAGACCCTTTTCGGGCTGTTCGAACTCACTCGCGGATTCCATGATGAGAAAGAAATTGTCGGCGGTATCGGGGATGATCCGGTACGTAACGGCGCGCGGAATGTTGATGTAGTCGCCCTTCTCGTAGGCGATGGGACCGAAGTCGGTTTCGATTGTCCCGTGACCGCGATGGATGAAAAACAGCTCGTCGCCATCCGCGTTGCGCAGGAAGAACGGCATCGCGCGCGAGCGCCGGGAAACAGAAACTTTCAGGTCGGCGTTACCCAGAAATGCGACTGGCTCGCCGTTCGGATCGTGCATGTCGGAAGGGACTAATTCATTCAAATCGAACAGATGCGGCCTTAGTTTACCTTCGAATCGAACCCAGCCGGTAGGCGGATTTTTGTGATAAAGGTGAGCACTCTTTCCAAAAAATCCTTTGCGGCCGTGTTCTTCCTCAAAGGTTCCTTCGGGCAGAGCGACGTGGGCCTGTTTGGTTACAGTGCCTTTTTTCAGGGGGTACATGATCGCTCCTCTTGCGACCATGAGTTTATCATTTCGTCGGTATCTGGAGGTCGATCGTCACGCGCGCTCCCCCCGTAAACTTGTTCAGCAGCCTGGACTTCGACCAAAGCGTCCGGTATCGGGCTCGCAGTGTATAGTCGGTGTCCGTCGAGAGTTGATGGAAATAATACCTTCCGTCAGTCTGCGTGATGTAGGACCCGACGGCCAAGCTGCGCGTGTTCTCGATTTCGACAAAAGCGCCGGGTAGTACGTTCCCGAACCTGTCGGTTACAATTCCCGTGACCGTGCGCGTGGGCGCGTCGCGTGTTGCGCCGGCTGCGGCGCTGGCCAGCGCAAACGAAAAGACCACGAACAGGATCGCCAGCTTCACGCTACACTCCACGATTCATGTAGCAAGTGTTTGACCACTCGATGAACCCAGTTAAGGAGCAGGCCGGTAAATCGACTGAAACCTCCCCATATTCGGATAGTAGCGGTGCGAGCGCAGTAATTCAAGAATCTGCCGGATGTGTCCCATGTCGTGAAAAGCCCACTCATTCAGCAGATCGCCAACGGTGATGATGCCCAGCCGTTCGTGCTTTCCTTGTCTCGCAATCACCGCGGCTTCATCCAGCCCGCGCAGAAATTGAATATTGGCATCGCGTTGATCTTCCCAATGATCGAACGAATCTTCAATATCGCGACCGGAATACTGGCCTTTGGCGGCGAACGCTTCCTGATCGTATTCCAGCATTTCGGGAAGGGTGGACTCCACCATCTGATCCATGCGGCTGCGAAACCCATGGCCCTCCACGTGAGACAGGTGCTCAATCACTTCGGCGATCGACCAGCGGTCCGGCGCGGGCTTCCAGTTGGCTTCCTCGCCGGTCAACCCATCCAGCAGCAGCCGCAAAATCTCTGGGGTGTTTTCAAGTTGTGCGAGTCCCGGTAGCATCCGATTTCTCCAGATATTCAACTAATTCAATCAATCGTCCGTCGCCCGCATAAGAGATGTGAATCTCGGTCCGCGGGAGCGGCTTGCGGGCGCCTAGCTTCTCACCCCATTCCACTAAAACGAGATGCGCATGGTCGAAGATCTCATCGAGCCCCAAAGTGTCGATTTCTCTCTGCGTTTCGAGGCGGTAAAGATCGATGTGAACGACGCCCGCGCCATAGTCGTGAATCAAAGTAAAGGTTGGGCTGCTGACTTCTTCTTCCCGCGCGCCTTCAATAGCCGACACGATGCCGCGCACGAGAGTCGTTTTGCCGGCGCCGAGATCGCCGGTAAGTAACACGATCCCCCTGAGCCGGGCAGCCAGGTCCCGGCCTGCCTGGATCGTTTCTTCTTCCGAAGGGGCTTCAATCACGAGCATTGCGCATTGCCTCGGGCAGCCAACGCAGCAGATCTGTAGCGACGAAAGCCTGCTCGCCAGTCTGGGCTGCGCCGATTTCCCCCGCCCGGCCATGCAGCCATACAGCTGCCGCGACGGCTTCCCGCGGCTGTTTGGGAAATTGAGCCAGCATGCCCGCCACTATCCCGGTGAGTACGTCTCCCGTGCCGCCGGTCGCCATGGCGGGCGACCCGGTAGGATTCACCCACACGTCGCCGTCCGGAAATGCGACCAACGTCCGTTCGCCCTTGAGCACCAAAATGACGTTGCGCAACATGGCGAACTTGCGTGCACACTCAACTCGCGAAGCTTGCACTTCGGCAACGGTCGAACCGGTTAAGCGCGCCATCTCGCCGGGGTGCGGGGTGAGCACGCGCAGATTGCCGTTCGTGTCGGGCCATGCACCGGCCGCGAGAATGTTGAGTGCATCGGCATCCGCTACGACTGGTTTTTCGAGATTCGCGAACAAATGCCAAACGACGGTGGCTGTGCCCGCGGCCGTTCCCAAACCGGGCCCCATCGCCAGCAGAGTGCGGGTTCTTAACAGATCTTGCAAGTCGTTCAACGCGTCCGTAGACACGGAACCATCCGGGGCCTCGTCAAGCGGCGCGGTCATCAACTCCGGCGCGTAGCCGGCAATCACGGGAATTGCGGAACTTGAGGAAGCCACCGTGACCAGCCCGGCGCCAGCGTGCAGGGCGGCCATGCCCGACATTGCCGCCGCTCCGGTCTTCCCGCGCGAACCAGCGAGAACCAGCGCGTGACCATAGAGGCCCTTGTTGCCTGCTGGATCACGCGGGGCGAGCAGCGCGCGGAACATTGCGGGGTCAATCAGCGACAGCTTGACGTCTTCGTAGAGGCTCGCCGGGCTGCCGATCGGAGCGACTCGCAATTCGCCCACGCGGCCGCAATTGGGCGCCAGGACGTGGCAATAGTGCGGCGCTGTGAAGGTCACCGTGGCGTCGGCGCGAACAAACTCCCCATCGGGCTCGCCGGTATCGCTCGGCATGCCCGATGGAACGTCGACGCACAGCACCTTCGCTTCCGGAAAGCCTGCGTTGATGGCGCGAATCCATTCAAGTGCCTTCCCGCGAGCCGGCCCAGTTAATCCGGTTCCCAGCAGCGCGTCGACAATCAGCGTGGTCGCCTGCATATGGGCCTCTATTTCGAACTGGCAACGCCCGCCGCAGGCTACCAGCATCTGAAAATTCGCGGCCGCATCGCCGGTCAGTTGCTCCGGCGGGCACGCCAGCAGAATATCGAGCGACTTGCAGCCGCAGCGCGTGAAGAGCTGGCGAGCTATCGCCAGTCCATCGCCGCCGTTGTTCCCCTTACCGCAGAAAACAACCACGCGATGGCTCTTCAGCGGACCAAACCGTTCCACCAAAAACTCCACCACGCGATGAGCCGCATTCTCCATCAAGACGATGCCCGGAATCCCGAGTTCGCTTGTTTTACGATCCACCTCGCGCATCTCGGCCGCAGTGAGAACCTTCATGTCACCCGTTCCTGCGCAAGAGCACGAGCGTCATATCATCGGGCAGTTCCGGAGCGCTGGTCCAGGCGCGAACGGCGTCCATCACGCGGGTGATCATCTCAGGCGGTTCCAGTTTCTGATGCCGTACCATGGCTGCCACCAGACGATCTGTGCCGAACTCTTCCCCGTATTCATTCTCGGGTTCGGTGATGCCGTCGGTGTAACAAACCAGAAGGTCCCCGGCTTCGAGCGATATCTTCTGCTCTTCGTACTTGGATGCCTGGAACGCGCCAACTACCGTGCCGGTTACTTCCAGTAAGGTCGGCTCGCCTTTCCGGATCAGAATGGGCGGCAAGTGCCCGGCATTGGTATAAGTCAACACACGGTCGTTCTCATCATAGATTCCGAATAAGAACGTCGCGTATTTTTCGGGCGAAGTGTTCAGATATAGCTGCCGGTTGAGCTGCGACACCATCTTACAAGTTGAAAAAGAACCGCGGTCTTCACTGAGCTGCGTTCGCATGATGGATTGAATGGAGGCCATGAGAAGCGCTGCGGAAATTCCCTTGCCGGCAACATCGCCAATCGCCAGGGCAAGCGTGGTTTGCTGCAAGCACAGATAGTCGTAGTAATCGCCGGAAACCATGCGGGCCGGGCGGCAAAGGCCCGTGATCTCAAGCGACTTCATGTGGGGCAGCACATTCGGAAAGAGCTGGTCCTGCACCTCGCGCGCGATTTCAAGCTCGGATTCCAGCCGTTCTTTCTCCTTCGCCACCACCAGCAGTTGCTCCACGCGCTCCGTCATGCTGTTGAAGGATTCGTTCACTACGGCCAATTGATCGTTGCCTTTCACGCGGATGCGGTGGGAGAAGTCGCCTTCGGCGACGCGCTGCGTTCCTTCGTAAAGATTCGAGATTGCCCCGGTGATGGTGCGGTTCAGTGAAATGCCAATGACAAGCGAAATGATTTCGACGATCAAAAACAGGATCGCTACACCGAAGAAGACCACCAGCACGCCCTGCTCAACCTCTAGCTTCCCTCCAAAAATAGCTCCCAACAGGGCGGACGGTCTGGTCGTGATCAGGAGCAGACTCGATTCCAGCTCCTTGGCCGTGCCGAACTGAGACACAGGGATCGGGCTGCCCCACCAGACTTCGTAATCGAATTGATTTGCCGGAGGCGGAACAGCGTCCACATCTCCTTTCCGCAGTTGATCGGCGGTGAGCGTCCGGTGCGCCAGCTTCGCCTCGCTGTTGCCGATCAGGTCTACCTGTCCGAGCTTGGGAACCAATTCACCCAGCATCTCTTTCTCAACCGGGGCCACCACGTCCACGTCCAACTCGTCGCTCGCCTCGTGCGACCAGGCGCAGTACTCGCCGCCAACAACGGTCAGCCCGGTGTGATTCGGTGAGGTACCTTCGATCTGCAGGTTCGTATTCTCGGGAAAGTAGAACACCTCGCCGCCGCGGCGCACGCGGATACGGAACTTAGGAAACCGCTGCTTGATGAATGGCACAAGCTGGTCGAGAACGGCTGCGGGCGTAGTGGTGGGGTTGGCTCGCAATGCACGCTCTGGAATACGAAGCGTGTCGAGGGCGCGGTCCAGTTCCGACGTCACGAGGTAAGCCGCGGTCTGCCCCGCCACGATATAGCCGCCCAGCGCCACGAGCAACACCACGAGCACCAGTGGCACGACTCCAATGAACAATTCCGAAACGATCAGCCGGTTTCGGAGACGCCAGATGGTGCGGTGAATCGTGCCCGTCAGCAGGCGCCAGAAAAGGATGGTACCCGTGACGATGGCACCGGTTACGCCGAGGCCTTCCGGGAAGCCCGCCTTGGGCAGAAAATAGCAGAGGACGGCTACCAGGACGAAGAACAGAAACGCCCCGAGCACGGTTATGCGCTTACCGTTATACAGCTTGCGCTTGAGATCCACGTACCCAGTCTACAGGTAGATTTTTGTGTTACTCCGGTTTGACGGAGTGCGCAATGGCGGGTGTTTCACGGGCTGGAACTTCCACGTGCTGCAGGAGCGCTTCGGTGAGAAGCTCCATGGCGGTCGGCGGGNNTCTGGAACAACTTCAGATCGTCCGACGAAATCATCCCGTGTTTCGCCAGAGCCTCGAAGTTGACAACCTCCTTCCAGTATTCGGAACCATACATCACGACGGAGATCTTCTTGGCCAGCTTGTGCGNNTTGCGCATGAAGAAGTAGTGGAATTCAAAGCTGAGCTGGTCTGTGATGAAAGGGTTGGGGAACTGCTCCGAGGGCAAGCCGATATTGAGTCCCACCGTTTTCCCGCCCGCATCCTCCGCGCCGCGATTTGCCGCCTCCATAATGCCTGGACCGCCTCCTGTGGTGACCACAAAGCGCGAGTTTTCCTTGTTGAATTGCCTGGACCATTCGGTGACCAGACGGGCCAATTCCCGCGCCTCCCGGTAGTAGCGCCCCAACGGCCCGTCCTCAGTAAGCCGCGCCGAGCCGAAGAACACCACAGTATCCCGGATGCGCTGTTTGCGGAAATGCGAGAGCGGTTCCAGATACTCCGAGATGATGCGCAGCGGACGCGCTTCCGGACCCTTCAGAAACTCTTCGTTCTTGTAAGCCAGCGGAGGCCGGTCTTGTTTCATTTCTCTTCCAGTTTCTCGATTCTTGATTTCAATTCGCGGACTTTTCGCAGAAGTTCCGGCAGTTTCGGGAAGGCGGTGATGGCGCGCAGCCACGCGGCGCGTTCAAACGCAGGCGATCCGCTGACGATGCCGCCGGCAGGCACATCGCCGCCAATCCCGCTCTGCGCGTAGATAATGGCGCCGGCATGGATGGTCAGATGCCCCGACACGCCGACCTGCCCAGCCAGCAGCACATTCCTTTCGAGCACGCTGCTACCGGCAAGACCGGTCTGTGCGCAGATGATATTATCCTCGCCGACCACGCAGGCATGGCCGATCTGCACCAGGCTGTCGACCTTTGCGCCGCGCTTGACGCGCGTCTCACCCATGGTGGCGCGATCGACGGAAGTCAAGGTTTGCAGTTCGACGTCATCCTCAATCACCGTCATGCCGGATTGCACGATTTTGAAATGCCGCCCGTCGGATTGCTTGGCGAATCCGAAACCATCGCCGCCCACCACGACCCCGTTCTGCAGGATCACGCGGTGGCCGATGCGGCAGTGTTCGCGAATTGAGACGTGGGAGTGCGCCAGAAAATCGTCACCGATTTCGACTCCGTCGTAGATCACCACGTGGGGATGCAAGACGGCGTTGCGTCCAATGGTCACGTGTTCGCCAATGGCGCAAAACGCGCCGACGCTGCACCCATCACCGATGATGGCGGATGGCGCGATCGCAGCGGTAGGGTGGATGCCCGGCTGCGTCTTCGGCGGTTGGTAGAAGAGAGCGACAGCGCGCGCGAAATCGAGATACGGATTGGTGGAGATCAGACTGGCCAGGGTTTCATGCTCGATGGCCTTTGCGGTGAGAATGGCCCCAGCGTGCGTGTCTTTCACCTTGTGGGCGTATTTGGGATTCGCGAGGAAAGTGAGATGCTGCGGGCCGGCTTGCTCCATCCCCGCCACGCCCGTGATTTGACGATCGGCGGGTCCCACGAGCTGGCAATTGAGGGATTGGGCAAGGTCGGAGAGCTTCATCGCAATGCCCAGAGTACCTTAAGGCTAACTCGTCTCCAGCGAGAGCGGTGAGCCAAACTGCTGCCGTCGAGCTCTGGCGAACGATCGCGGTGACGTGCGAAGCTTCGGCTTATTTGCTCGAGCGCGAAACGGGATTGCGCTGATGCGATTGCTAAATCGGGTTATCCGCCATGTATAGTTCGACTCGATCCGTGGTCCAAGTGGGGACACCGCGGCCAAAGAAATCGGTGTCCTCGGTCCAAATTGGGCACCCGAAAACGAGCGCTGCTGCTAACACTGGCCAGTCCTCCCGCTGGGCGAGCGTCGCCTTGCCGGAGCTTCCGCGATCCCATAGGTCTCGAACGCGACGGTCCGGACTACCTTGCTTAGCAGATCCAAAGAATCAATCGCCGGGGTGGTCGGCACTTTGCGCTTTGTGAGAATACCCGGCAGATGCTCGCGCGCTTCTCGGAATGCCGTGTCCGGTGCGAAAAATTCCAACTGTCCCTCATACCTGCGAAGCAGGAGGAGCACTCTCGACCCGAGCACACCGCGGATCAGAATATTGGCGTCGAGCACCAGCACTTCATCTCTTTTGGGCTTTGCGCTCGCGGCGTAATCTCTTGAAGTCTTCCACGATTTCGTCTTCGCTGGTGCCTCCGGCGACGATCAGGTCCTGCATCTTCTCTCCAGCGGCCTTCAGAGCATCCAGATCGGCTTGGCTCGTCTTGGGCCTGGTGGGGACATAGATACCGATGGTCGCTCCGTGTCGCGTGATGGCAACCGGGGCCTCCGATTCCAAGTAGCTCGAAAGGTTCTCACGAAACTCCCGAATAGCGACTTTGGTGGCGATCATGGTCCCTCGATGTGTACACCGTGATAACACTTGTGGGGTTCTACGCCACGGCCGTCGCCGACTGATCGTGCGTCGACCTCCCCAGCCCCAACAATCTAGCTTCCACGCGTCCGCACTCGCACGGCGTCCAATCGATTTCGCCCGTCAGTCCAGACCACACTCGAATCGCCGGATGCTCCGTATCCGTCAATGAAGTCACCAGGATTTCACCCTCCACACACTCCAGAACGGCCGCGGCCGGGCTGACATGCAGTCCGGAGTGCACTTCACACTCCGCCGCGATCACTTTTCCATCGGTGCCGACAAGCTGTTCAAACAAGGGAACCTGATAATACGCCCAAATCTGATCGCGCTGCGCCTCGGTGAGCACTCCTGCGTCCATACCGCTGAAGACCACAACGGCCATGTCCGGCCGCGGCGCGAGGCGATTGCCGGCCACAACGGATCTGAGAGAACGCGAAAGCCGAAATAAATCGGAGGTAGCCCGAACAATCGCAGCGCCGGAGTAGAGATCGTTTTCGGCCCCGGGCGAACCCTTCACGCTCGCGGTACCCGACCTGGCTTCGGCGTAGGGAACCAGCAGCGCACTGCGCGTTTCCGTATCCGCCGGGCGCTGCCGCCAGCTCGGCTCGCGTGCGAGGAACAGAGATGTGTAATTTAGCCAAGAAATCGGCTTCATCGCCTTCAGCGCGGATTCGATATCGATGACCGCATCCACCATTTCGGGAGAAGCGAGACCAGCCTGTACAAACCGCTCGCGGTACGCGGGTACTACCTGGGCCGCTCTCAATACGGCACGGAATCGGGAGAGCCGAATTCCGGCGGGGGCGTGAGATTGACGACCCCGCCAGAAAGGGGGAAGTAGCATTTGGAGTCTGCTTATTTGATTTAGTTGTGAGGGAAACCCGTAAGGGTTCTCACAAATAAATTCAAAGCCCATTCAGCAGGTCGCGCGTCTGCTGAATCTCGCGATCCACGCCCTTCAGCATCTCGGTCACCTGGCGTGCCTGCTCGCGCGCTTCCTCTAACTGACCTGCCTCGACGGCTTCGCGAATCCCCGGCAAAGTCTTCACGTCGTATCCGGTCAAACTGCCGGGTGCGTACACCCCATGCCGGAACCAGGGCCGGCGCGGCAGCCCGCCATCCAGCAGCATGCGCCGCTCAATTCCATAAAGGTGTTCGTTGATCGACGCCATCTGCGCGCCGGACGCCTGACCCACCTTCCCCAGCGCTCCGGCGTACGCCGTCTCAAACGAAGTGGAGGCTTTATCCAGTTCCTTCACCTCGCCTTGCAGCGAAGCCAGGTCGAGGCGCTTGTCGTACTTTTCCAGCTTCTGTATCTCGCTCACATACTGGCTTACCGATTGGGCAAAATGCTTGAACTGGAAAGGCAGCAGAGGCGCGTCGCCAAACCGAAGCAGCGCCAGTTCCGTCACCTGCGAAAAGGCTTTTTCATAAACGAAATTCGGGTCGCCGAAGTGCGAAAACCAATAGTAGGAATCATAAGCCGAATGGTAGATCCCGCCCGATCCATCCTCGTCGCCGAAACCAAGATTCAGCGACGCGATTCCCAGATGCTGCAGAAAGGCCGTGTAATCCGAACCCGACCCCAGCGCCTGCATATGCCAATCTTCCGGCTTGAGCGGATCCGGTCCTTTCGCCGCACCGCTCGGGTTCGTAGACGAAGACCTGGTCCGCAAGGCTTCCGCCAGCGGCTTGCCGGTTCGCGGGTCATTGATATCGCGCGCCAGCCCAACGACGAAGCTCTCCAGAGAATGCGATCCGCCAGCGCCTAACTGGCCTTTTCCGTTCGAATCGGAGTTGATGTAAGCCACCAGTTTGCGGCTCAATTCCGCGGCATGCTTCTCCACGTATTCTGTTGAGCCGATCAACCCGAATTCCTCGCCATCCCAAAGCGCGATCATAATGGTCCGTTTGGGACGCCAGCCCTGCTTATAGAGTTCAGACAAGGAGCGGGCCGTCTCCAGAAGCGCGGATGTGCCGCTGAGCGGATCCATCGCGCCGTGAACCCAGGCGTCGTGATGGTTTCCAGCCATCACCCATTCATCTGGAAATTCCGACCCGGGAATGCGAGCGATGACGTCATAGAGCGGATGCGTGGAGTTATCCATGTCCACCTTCAAGTGAACCTTCTCCGCATCGTTCCCTATGTGATAAGTCAGGCCGAGCGCGCCGCGCCATTCGGGCGGCGCCACCGGACCTGAAAGTTCCTGCATCATGGGCAGCGCATCGCCATAGGAAATCGGCAGCACCGGGATCTTCATCAACGTGGTGGCCTCTTCAATCGACAAACGCTTCGAACCGGGCTCGGACGCCCAACCCGGTGAGAGCGGGTCACCGGGGAACAGCATCATATCCATCACGCTTCCGCGTTGGACGCCGTCCGCCGGCCGCCACATCCCTTTGGGATACACGTCGCCCCGATAGTAGCCGTCGTCTTTCGGATCGGAATAGATGATGCAGCCGACCGCGCCATGCTCTTGAGCAAGGCGCGGCTTCAGACCACGCCAGCCGCCTCCATATCGTGTGATGACGATCTTGCCTTTCACGTCGATGCCATGCCTGGCGAGATATTCGTAATCGGCGGGCATCCCGTGGTTGGCATACACCAGCGGCGCAGTCACGTCGCCGCTTCCAGAATAGGCATTGTAAGTGGGAACCTCATCCTTATCGAAAGATGTGCGATCTTCCTGCACCGGCGATTCGACCAACTTCGCCCGGAACAGACGCGGCGCAACCATTTCGAGCACACGAGCCTTCGGGGTAGGCAGCAGCGCTTCGTATTGTTCGATGTGCGCGTCGAGACCCCACTCTTTCTCCAGACCCAGCGCATACTCCGCCACGGCCTTGGAAGCAGGCGTACCGGCAAGATGCGGCTTCAGCGACATGTGCTTCAGATAGGTGCCGATACGGGTTGAATCGGGCAGTTCTTTGGCGCGGTCTTCCCATTTGCGCTCCTGAGCCAGATCGCTGGAGGGAAACCCGAGAATGCTGGCGTCCGCCCCGCATACGGGCCACGCGCAGGAGAGAAGAATGACAGACCCGGTGAGCTTGAAACTCATTTTCACCGAGTTTACTGCATCAAAGGCCCGCGCGAATCAAATGCGCGAGTCCGCCGGAGATCCGCAACCCATCCACGCGATTGGAGAAGTATCGGGCGTTCATCTCCGCCGGCTCCAGATCCTCGATATGGCGGAATCCCATCCGGCGGAGTTCTTCCACCAAAAGATGCGGTTCGAAGAAGAGTTGAAATGGTTCGCCGGCCGATGCGACTCTGCCGGCCAGCGCATCGAGCGCCAGTTGTTCGGCCGGGCCGAGAGAAGATCGCGCCACGGCGAAATCAAATACGACGCCGCTACCGGGGAGCATGGAAGATACCAGTTTCAGCGTCGCATCGAATGCTTCCCTGGTCAGATAGGGCGTTACGCCGAGCCACGCGAAAAACGTCTTCGCTTGTAGATCGAAGCCCGCGCCCAGAAGCCTGTCACCAATGGTCTGCGTCTCGAAATTCACCGGGACGAAAGTCAGTTCTTTCGGAATTGTGATGGACGCGGCGTTTAGATGCTGCTGCTTCCAGGCCTGGGTGGCCGGGTGGTCCACTTCGAAAACGCGCAGGCCCCGGTGCGGGTTTCGGTAGGCGAACGTATCGAGGCCCGCGCCAAGCAGCACATACTGACTCACTCCTTCCTGCACCGCCCGCGCGAGTTCATCTTCGGCGTAGCGGCTGCGCAAGGCCACAAAGGCGCGAAGAGTGCGCGAACGCCGGTCGCGTTCTTTCTCGATGTCCGCGCGCTGCAGGGAGACCATGGGGATGGCGAGCGGGTCATCCAGAATCCTCGGATCGTCAAGGATCTGATGGGCCGCACGCCGCACGGCAACACGATAGGCGGTCAGACTGGGCCGGGCATCGTGCACAAACTCTGTACGCTACATGCCGAGGCCATGATTGGCGCTGGCTACCTGAAGCGTGTTGCCCCCCGAAAGGAAGCGGTAGGGATTGATGGGCACGCCGCCCACCCGCACTTCATAATGCAGATGCGGTCCGGTGGAGCGCCCCGAGGATCCCACCGCGCCCACTTTCTCGCCTTGCCTTACGGATTGGCCTTCGATCACATCCACGCGCGATAAATGTCCGTAGTAGGTTTCATAGCCGTTTCCGTGATCGATCACAACCAATTGTCCATAGCCGTTCGACCATCCAGCTTGTTCCACCGTTCCGTCGGCTGCGGCCGAAACCGCCGTGCCGCGCGGCGCGGACATATCCATGCCCGTGTGGTACGCGCCTTCACCCGAGAAAGGGTCGCGCCGGAAACCATAGGGACAGGTGATCTGCCCGTTCACCGGCCAAAAACCGGTCAGCATGGCCGCAACGCGTTCTTCACTTCCAGCGAAGAATGTGCTGTTGTAATGCGATGTTCCGAAACTGCGCAGAGTGTTGAACGTCGCCAGCGTCTCATTCATAGTGGGCGCCAGGCGGCTTTCCGTCTCAAAATTATCCGCGCCTTCGAGGCTGGCCTTCACGCCATATGCCGAGGAAACCTCACTCGCGAACATCTCCAGACTCGCCAACTGCTCGTTCTTTTGCTTGTCGCTTCGCTGCAGAAGCTCATAACGGATGCGCAGCGTTTCCGCCTCACGACGCAGATTGTTGTAATCCGCTACCTTGAAGACCATGCGCGCGTAGCTGGAAGCAAGCCCAAAGACAGACAGGGCGCCGAAGAGCGCGAGAGCCATCGAGCCGTAGAGGACCTTATGAGGTACGTGGATGCGGCGCAGGCGTCCGTGAAGCGAATGGGCGAGCACAAGGATGAAATAATCCTGCTTCATTGATCTCCTGGTTCCCCGTGGCCGTACCCGGCGAGTGGTTCAGGCCGGTACCGACGGATATTGAATGACGAACCTTAGAGATTAACAGTACTCAATCTTTCCGTCAACCTTTTTGGACCTTTTTGTCGGCCGCGCGACACACAGGTGTTACACTCATCCCCCATGAGGAAGACTCTGTTGGTGCTGATTGGTGTTGCGGGGTCTTGCTTCGCGCAGGCCTCGCATGCCGTAATTCTGCATGCGGCGCACATGCTGGATGTTGAAACTGGCCGGACCGTATCGCCTGGCGAAGTGCTGCTGGAGGGCGACAAAATCCTGGCCGCCGGCGCCTCCGTGCCGCATCCGGTGGGCGCGGAGATTGTCGATTTAGGCAGCCGGACGCTGCTTCCGGGGCTCATCGATGCCCACGTCCACCTGTTCCTTCATCCCGGCGCTGAGGACTTGCAGACAGTTCAGGAATCCGTTCCCGCGCGGACCATTCGAGCCGTTCTGGCCGCTCGGGACGACCTGATGGGCGGGTTCACGGCCGAGCGGGATATGGGAACGGAAGGCGCCGGATCCGCGGACACGGCCGTTCGCGATTCCATCAACCAAGGGCTGATCCCCGGTCCGCGCTTGCGCATCAGCGGCAATGCCGTGGATATCCTGGGTGGCCACGAAGACGCTATTGGGTTCAATCCCGAGCAGCGCGTGCTTTCAAACGCCGACGTCGCCAACACTGCCGACGACCTGGTGCGGGTGATTCGCGAGCAATTCAAGGAAGGTTCGGACTTCGTCAAGATTTATGAGACCGGGCACGATTCGCTGGAGGCGGGCGAGTTCACGACGCCTTATCAATACACGCTGGAGCAGTTGCGAGCCGCCGTTCAGGAAGCCGCGCGCGTGGGCAAGAAGGTTGCCGTGCACGCCACCGGCGAACCGGGCACCGGCTACGCCGCCGAAGCGGGGGTCGCGTCCGTCGATCATGCGTATCAACTTTCGGATCCGACGATGGCCGTGATGAAGCAGAAAGGGATCTTCGCGGTGCCCACGTTTGCCGTTTCCGAGTACTTCGCGGACCACGCCGCGACACCTGAGGAGCAGAAGCATCTACGCGAGGAACTGGCATGGCATGCCGGCCAGTTTCGCCGTGAGTTGGAAGCCGGTGTCCCGATGGCCATGGGTTCCGACGTGGGCCCGTTCCCGCACGGCACCCAGGCGCGCGAGTTCGTCCTGATGGTGAAGTACGGGATGGCGCCGCTGGCCGCTATTCAGGCGGGGACTTTGAATGGCGCGAAGTTACTCGGTTGGGCAGGGGAGATCGGTAAGTTGGAGGCGGGTTACTTTGCGGATGTGATCGCGGTGGATGGCGATCCGCTGGCGGATATTACGGCGCTGCAGAAGGTGAGTTTTGTGATGAAGGGTGGGGTTGTTTATAAGAGATGACGAGCGAGGATTGGAAGCCACTTGTAGAACATTACGAGAGATTTGCCAGGGCCCGGGAGAAGCCGCTGGACGGACTGATGCGAGAGTCCGATAAATCCCTGGGTCCGCGGTTCAAGGGCCCCCTGCGCTTCGAATTGATGATGCAGGATGTCCTCTTAAATGCCCGCGAGGAGGCTTACTCAGCCGCGCTCGGCTGGTCATTGGGTCAACTGCCATTCGGTCGAGTGGTAGATGTTCCTGGGATGAACCTGAAGCTTCCAGGTAGTCGATGGAAAACAAGCGAGGACTGGGAATACGACCCAGAGGCCGGCGTACCCGAAGGCCACGAGGGACAGAGCGGCCGTGTCGATATGGAAATCCGCTTCAAGGAGAAGCTGGTTGCGCTGATCGAGATCAAGACGAGGGGATATACGGACTTCGACACCAGGAAACACATCGGCTATGCGAAGTCGGGACGAGAACGGAACGAAGACGTCGAGCTGATCTTCATCGCCGTAGAGGATCTCGAAATCGACCGGCACGCGTTCAGTTTTTTGAGCTGGTGCGACATCACGGCGGGTCTTCGGAAGAACGCGCGGCACGTGGTCGACAATCGTAACTACGCGGTTGCCGCGACACACCTCGGCTTCATCGGCGCGGTCGAGCAGAACCTTCTTGGCTTCGGGCCACCGGAAAAGGTCACGCGCGATGTCCGTGGACAAAGCCAAGAAGTTTATCCGCAAGACCTCCGCCGAACATGCCGAGTTGTTCCGCCGCTTGGCGAAATGACCGAACCGCAAGAACCCGAATTTCTCACGCGCGTCATTGTGGACTCTATACATGAAGAACAGATCGATAAGTTCGGAGGTCTTCATGGCGTTCGGGATGAAAACGCGCTGGAGTCGCCTATAGCAGCGGCCCAGAACGTCTACCACTACGGCGGCGGAGACACCTATGAAGTTGCGGCCGCCTACGCTTACCATCTGGCAGAGAGCCAGGCCTATTTCGACGGCCACAAGAGAACTGGCGTGCAGGCGTCCCTGGTTTTCGTGGAAGGTTGCGGCGTCGACACAGGCCGGTTGCCTGATCAGCAGATCTACGACCTGATGATAAAAATCGCCACTTACGAGGCTGGCCGCGGCGATTTGGCGGATTACCTCCGCTCCGAATTGGGCCGCGTGGAAAACGCCGATTCAGGTTAGAGCGTCGACTTACCGCCCTCACTAATATAGTTCCGGTTCCAGGCCGGTATCTCCACCACCACATCCCCAGTTACTACAGCCTGACAACCTAACCTGGAATTCAACTGCACATCCGCCGCGGTCTCCACGCGATCGGCCTCATCGTCGTCCATCTCCGATAAGTTCTGCATCCCCTGCTTCACAATCACATGGCACGTGGTACAGGCATTGTTCCCGCCGCACGCATGATCCAGATGAAAGTTGAAATGCATGGCGATATCGAGGATGGATTCCGGTTTCCCATGCTCGCCGTAGGGCATCTTCCCGTGTTCGAACTCGAATGACTCGCCCGAGGGCTGAAAGGTGACTTTTGGCATTGTTACTGTTTCGACTGGATCACTTCCACTAATTCCTTTACCGCATCGGCGCTCTTGCGCAGCGCGGCCTGCTCGTCCGCACTCAACTTGATTTCGTAGATCTTCTCAATGCCAGCGGCGCCCAACTTCACCGGTACGCCGACAAAGAGCCCACTAATCCCGTATTCACCTTCCAGATAAGCCGCCGCCGGCAGAACCTTTTTCTTGTCCTTCAGAATCGATTCGGCCATCTCAACCGCCGCCGCGGACGGGGCATAGTAAGCGCTGCCGGTCTTCAGATGCTTCACGATCTCGGCCCCGCCGTTCTTGGTCCGCTCCACAATCGCATCCAGCTTTTCCTGGGAAAGCAACTCAGTTAATGGGATGCCGGAAACGCTCGAAAGGCGCACTAATGGCACCATCGTGTCGCCGTGTCCGCCCAGCACAACGGCGGTCACATTCTCTACCGAAACCTGGAGTTCCTCTGCGAGGAACGTGCGGAAGCGCGCCGTATCCAGCACACCGGCCATTCCAATGACACGCTGCTTGGGGAACTTCGAAACCATGAGCGCGGTCTGTGCCATGGCATCCAGAGGATTCGAAACCACAATCAAAATCGCCTTCGGCGAATGCTTCACCAACTGCTCCGTGGCCGCCTTCACAATGGCGTAGTTGGCCAGCAGAAGATCGTCGCGGCTCATNNCCGGGCTTGCGGGGAAAGCCCGCTGTGATGATGCAGATATCGGAACCGGCGGTCTCTTCATATCCGTTCGAACCGGTGATGCGGACATCGCAGCCGGTGATGGGCCCGGCCTGCAAAAGGTCGAGCCCCTTGCCCTGCGGCACGCCTTCCACCACGTCCACCAGCACGACGTCCGCCAGCTCTTTAGCCGCGATCCACATGGCGCAATTCGCGCCGACGTTGCCGGCGCCCACTACAGTAATTTTTCCTCGCATAGCTCTCCTCAATTATCCCTTGGGCTCGTCACTTAACCCTCAATTGAATGCCCAGATCGCGCAGCAAGCGATCCGGCACCGTCGAAGGCGCGTCGCACATCAGGTCCGTTCCACGCGCGGTCTTGGGGAATGGAATCACGTCGCGAATCGAAGTCTCGCCGGCCAGAATCATCACGATCCGATCGAGCCCCAGCGCAATTCCGCCATGCGGCGGCGCGCCGAACTCCAGCGCTTCGAGAAGAAATCCAAAGCGCTTCTGCGCTTCTTCTTCACTGAACCCCAGTGCTGAAAATACCTTTGACTGCACGTCTTTTCGGTGAATGCGAATCGACCCCGAACCCAGTTCGGTGCCATTCAAAACCAGATCATATGCTTTTGAACGGCATCGCGCCGGATTGGTGACAAGCTTATCCAAATCCTCATCGTGCACGGATGTGAACGGATGATGCGCGGCCATCCAGCGATTGTCTTCCGCATCCCACTCGAACATCGGGAAGTCGGTCACCCACAAAAACTCGAGGCGCTTCGGATCCAGCAGGCCGTGCCGGTCGTTGTATTTCTGCGCGGCATGCAGGCGCAGCTGCCCCGCCGCCTGCAAGACGGTTTCTTCGGGACGGTGTCCGGATGGTTCTCCGGCCCAGCCGGCAATCAATAATAGATCGTCTTCCACCGCTCCGGTGCGCTCGCGAATCTTCTCCACCACGCCCGGAAAGTCACGCCCCAGCCGCTTGGGATCGTCAAACACGCGCAGCCCGCGATCCTTGCCGAAGTCCTTCAGGGCGTCGCGTTCGCTGCGCGTCAACGCGCCCGTTTTGGGAATATGAATCGCGACTAACGGCAGACCGCGAGTCACCAAATCCGGCAGCAGATCGTCCACTGCCGTCATCGGCGGAATGCGCCGGTCCGGTTTATCGATTCCATATTGCCGCATGGCCTCGGCGTAGGTGATGCGTGGAAACGGAAGCGCTACTTCGAAACCCGCCACCTGACAGACGCGATGCATCAACGGCTCGATCACATCGAAGATCTGCTCCTGCTGCGGAAACGACATTTCGAGATCGATTTGAGTGAATTCCGGCTGCCGGTCCGCCCGTAAATCTTCATCGCGGAAACAGCGGACGATCTGGAAATACTTATCGAAGCCGCTTACCATCAGCAACTGTTTGAAGATCTGTGGCGATTGCGGCAGCGCATAGAAATGGCCCTGCTGCACGCGGCTGGGAACCAGATAGTCACGCGCGCCTTCGGGAGTGGAACGGGTCATGAACGGCGTTTCGATTTCCAGGAATCCGCGCGCGTTCAGAACCTCGCGAACGGCAAAAGCGATCTTCGAGCGCAGGATCACGTTGCGCTGCATACGGGGACGGCGCAGATCCACATAGCGGAACTTCAACCGTGCATCTTCGGAAACGTCCGTGTTCTCGTCCATCGGGAACGGCGGAGTCTTCGATTCATTTAGAATCCAGACTTCGTCCACCTTCACTTCCACTTCACCCGTGGGCAGAGTCGGGTTGATCGTTTCCGGCGTGCGCAGCGCTACCGTGCCCGATGCCGCGATCACGTACTCCGGCCGCAGTTCCTCCGCGCGCGCGTGCCCCGGGGAATTTTCGAAGAACACGAGTTGCGTAACACCTTCGCGATCCCGCAGGTGGATGAAAATCACGCCTCCCAGATCGCGCCGGCGGTGCACCCAGCCCATCAGCAGGACGCGCTTTCCCACATCCGCTGGACGCAATTCTCCGCACGTGTTGGTGCGTTTCAGTTCTCCAAGAAAATCAAGTTGCATGGTTTATTTCAGATGGCCGGCGATTTCCGCGCGGCTAAGCCGCAGCTGCGTTCCACTGGTCATGTCCTTCAGCGAGTATTCTCCCGCCGCCAATTCATCCTCTCCAATAATGAGCACACGGCGGGCCGAAACCTTGTTCGCAATGTCCATGGCCTTCTTCAGTTTCGCCGTTGTGCCCACTTCCACCGACGCGCCGGTGGCGCGCAATTCCGTGGCCAGCACGCCGGCATGTCGCAGAGCGGACTCATCCATCGGGGCAATATAAAGGTCCAACGCATCGGGCAACTGGTTGTCGCTCACCGCCATCACTAACCGATCTTCGCCGATGGAAAAACCAATGCCCGGCGAAGGCACTTTCGAATCGAGCTGCTCCGCGAGGCCGTCATAACGGCCGCCGCCGAGCACGGAATTCTGCGCGCCGAGGTTGCCATGCACCACTTCAAACGTGGTGCGCATATAGTAGTCGAGCCCGCGCACCAGGCGCGGCTTCACTTCGAATTTGATCCCGCGATCGGTGAGATACAGCCGCACGCGTTCAAAATGCTCGAGGCACTCCGGGCAAAGCGAATCCAGAATGCTGGGGAGTTGCTCGATGATCGGCTCATCTTCCGGCACCTTGGAATCCAGCACGCGCAGCGGATTGGTCTCTGCCCGACGCTGATTATCCGGCGAGAGTTGCGGAATGAACGGCTGCAACGCCTCGCGCAATTTTTCGATATATTGTGCCCGGCATTTCCCGCACCCCACGGAATTGATGAGCAGTTCGAAATGGCTGAGCCCGGAGCGCGCCAGGATTTCCACCACCATTTGGATTACTTCCGCATCCGTGGCCGGCGATTCCGAGCCGATGGCCTCCGCGCCGATCTGATAGAACTGACGGAATCGGCCTTTCTGCGGTCGTTCGCGGCGGAACATGGGACCGATGTAATAAAGCTTCTGGACGCCGGGAAGCAGGTCGAGCCGGTGTTCGATGTACGCGCGCATGACGCCGGCGGTGTTTTCGGGGCGCATGGTCAACGAAGACCCGTCGCGGTCTTCAAAGGTATACATTTCCTTGGTGACGATGTCGGTTTCCGCGCCCACTCCGCGCGCGAATAACTGCGTCTCTTCGAGGATGGGAGTGCGAATCTCGCGATAGTTGTAGGCATGGAAAACCGCCCGCGCGATTTGTTCCACGTGGTTCCACACCGCCGTATCGGGAGGCAACAAATCCCGTGTACCTTTTACTGCTCGGATCATTGATAGGGGAAGTCTTTCAATCTAGCATGCTGGGCGGCGAGAAGCTCTTTTTGTAAAACAAGCATCGCTGGAAAATGTTGATTCTGTGTTGGTTACGGGTTGACGTCAGCCTCCGACTGGGGTATTTGGTTTGAATGTTTGAGCTTTTTCGAAGTAGATTCCGGGTGACTGAACGCGGTCGCCTCCCTCCTGGTCTGATCATCTCACTATGGCGGGCTGTTGGCAGGCTGAGCGCGCGGCTTAGCGTTGGGAACCGCGGCTCAGATTTCTTTTCCTTTTGTGTGACCGAGCTCGTGCGGGTTTAATTTGAGAGAATTAGTGGCGGAGACCTAATGAATCCGACGTCCATTTTTGAGCTGAGCCCATCTGAAAAGCTCCAACTCGTCGACGATCTCTGGGACGACCTCGCGACCGAGCCAGAAGCTGTACCGGTCCACGATCGGCAAAAGCAGGAGCTCGCGCGCAGGAAAGCGAATCTGCTGGAAAATCCTGCTTTCGGGGCTCCAGTGAGAAGAAGTGAAACGCAACGTGCGCGCCCGCTATGCTCGTTGAGCTGGCGATCGCACCGGAAGCGGAGTTAGACATAGCGGAAGCGTGCGTCTGGTACGAGGGCCGCAGACCTGGACTGGGCGCCGAGTTCCTGAGTTCGGTTGATGCTTGCCTCGCAGGCATCCGGCGATGGCCGTGTCCGAGGGCCACAGAGTTACCCCAGTATTCCAATCTTCAGAAGGGCAGCCAGGCTACTCTCCGGAGCGCACTGAAGGAGAAAATGGGGCCCATCGATCTTTACGGTTTCGATGTCCGCTCTTGCAGCAAGGAGTCCGCGAAGCCCCCGACTTCCAAGGAGGCGGTCGGAGCCCGAAAGCAGATACACGATTTGAACCGTGCAGTGCTTGAGTGTTACCGCAAAATCCGCATTCAGCGCATCTCGCAATCGTCGAGTCAGAACCTCGGGGCGCACGCTGGCGATGGCGTCCTGCGCCGCAGAAACCGTTTCGCGCGGCGTGGCAGAATCCATCAGCAACCATCTGAGAACCCAAGCCGGTGCTCGGCCACGGAAAAGGACGACCGGTACCATGTTGGCGATCCATGGGCCTATACGACCGCAGGGAAAGGCCACGAAGCTCGATACGAACACTACACCCAGGAGATTCCCAACCGGGTGTGCGGCCAAGATGCTTGCAACTGGCCCCGAGTATGATTCCGCGATGATCACGTAAGGTGTGTTGCGAGGAAGGACGCCATTGACGAGTTCCGCCAACTCCGCGTAAGACATGGGCCTGTCCTTGGGGTAAGGCACGATCTTCGCGTCGATTCCATCAGGCAAAAGCCCGACGAAAGTGTTGAACAGCGTTCCTGTGCCGTCCATCCCCGGAAGCAGTACAATCAGCACTTCCCCATTGTCAGGCACGACCTGCAACCCTTGGCGGTGTTTGTTTTGGCCGGCCCGGAGACGGCGATCTAACGGTCAGGGAACGGACTTGAAATAGGGCTGCTTCCGGACCTCCATAAGATCAGCTGTCGTATAACCTTCCCACTCCCAGGGCGTCACCGTGTCTCCGAGAATTTTCTCCAGCAGCGGCCGGAATGCCAGTTCGCCGTTGTCGCTATTGGTCAGCAGGATCATGCAGGCCTGGCGGCGCTCGAAGCAGATCATATAATTCTGGGCGCCGTCACCGTGGCCCTCCTTGAAGAATGCGGGGCCGAACTTCGTATGCGTGAGCAGGCCCCAGCCGACCCCGTATGCGAGCCCGACGTTTTCCGCCTCTTTGCCGATGCCTTCGTTCGGGTGAACCGCAAACTCGTGGAGCGAGTTGATCTGAATAAACGGCCGCAGCATCTCAGCCTGCGTGGAAGCCCGGATAATCTTGCCTCCAAACAGGGCCGTCACGAACCGGCCCAGGTCTTCGGCGCTGGTGGTCATGGAACCTGCGGCGCGGGCCGGAAACCGCTTGGTCTGCGAGCGAAATTTCTCGTTCATGTCGTAGCGGTCGGCCACATCGGCCTCGAAGTCCTGGCGGTAGATGATGCCGGTGCGCGTCATCCCGAGCGGCGTGAAGATCGCTTCCTGCATCAATTGATCGAGAAGCTTCCCCTTCTTTTGCTCGATGACGAACTGCACCAGGTTGATGCCCTCGCCCGAATATGAAAATTGAGTGCCCGGCCTGGAATGCAGACGCATCTTCTTATCGGGTTCAATGAATGCGAAGTTCAGCAAGCCGGAGGAATGCGCCAGCAACATGCGAGGCGTTACCGTCGGCCATGCCGGATCTTTCACCAGCTCCGACGCGGATTCCCGGTAGGCCTCATACTCATTCAACGGCTTGGGAAGTTGCTTCGCCACGGGCTCATCGAGATCGAACTCGCCACGCTCCACGAGTTGCATGACATAGGTGGAGAAGACGCTCTTGGTGATGGATGCGGCCCAGGTGGTGGTCTCCCGGTCCATCGGTAACGCGGGTTCGCGGCGCCGCAGACCAAAAGCGGCACTCCACACGACCTTGCCGTTATCGAGCACCACTAACTGCGCGCCCGTTACGTGAGCCGCGTCGAGGGTCTTTTTCGCGAATGCGTCCGCTTCCGCGATCAAGATCTTCGATCCATCGAGACGGCGGATCGATTGCGCCGGTGCTGGAGCGCAAAACAGAACGGCTGTAATCACGAACGCCAAAGATCGCATAACTAATGCTACATACGCCGTTCTTGTCTCAAAGTTCAAGCCCGTTTGGATTTTACAGACGCCAATGCCAGGCACGAGGCGATCAACAGCCCGGTAATCACGGGCGGCGCAAAAGCAGAAAACAATGGCCTCCGCCACCAGCGTAATGTCTCCGGCAAGACCATCCCCATGTAGAAATCCCGATAGCTACGCGTCGCACCCATCATGGGAAACACGTTCGCCTTCATGGATGTTACGGCAGCCTGCGGCGCGCCTGGCCCGGGCTCCATCATAATTTGGCTACAATCACGATGATGCGCCGTAAGTTCGCCGGAATCCTGTTTCTCACCTCTCTCGCCATCGCTCAGACCCCGCCTTCGGCGCCCTTTGACGCGGCCACACTGCTCTCGCTCGCGCGCCTGAGCGATCCCCAGATCTCGCCCGACGGAAAGACCGTCGCGTTCGTCGCCCAAACCATCGATCTGCCGAACAATAAGAAGCTCAACACCATCTACTCGTTGCCCATCGCGGGCGGCACGCCACAATTGTTAGGCGATGGGGACAGGCCGCGCTGGAACAGCGACGGCTCCAAAATCATTTTTGATTCGGACCGTTCCGGCTCGTCGCAAATCTGGATCATGTCGGCCAACGGCACCGGGCCACAACAACTCACCACGATTCCCACCGAAGCTTCCGGCGTCACCGTCGCGGGCGACGGCAAACACATCGTCTTCACCAGCGAGGTATTTCCGGAGTGCGGCGTGGATGCCGGCTGCAATCAGAAACTGCTCGACGCGGCCAAAGGCGCGCCCAAAGCCCGCATCTACGACAACCTTCTTTATCGCCACTGGACCACTTGGCAGAGCCCGCGGCGCAGCCATGTGATTTCCGCCGCGTTCGATCCCGTGGCTTTGGCAACCAGCGATTTGAAGGATCTGACACCGGGGAAGCGCGACGTCCCGCCCTTCTCGCTAGGCGGCCCAGACGACTATGTCATCTCGCCCGATGGCCTGGAGGTCTGCTTCGCCATGAACACGGACGACGTGCCGGCGGTGAGCACCAACACCGATCTGTTTGTGATTCCGATCAACGGCTCGGGCGAACCTCGCCGAATTACGACCAACCCGGCGGCCGACCAAAGTCCGCTGTATTCTCCCGACGGTCAATTTCTCGCATGGCGTTCGCAGCAGCGAGCCGGCTATGAGAGCGACCGTTGGCGGCTGCTGGTGATGGAACGCGCCACGGGGAACGTTACGGTGCTGACGGACCTTCTTGACCGTTCCGTGAACAGCTTCGTATTTTCACCGGATTCGCGCCAAATCTTCTTCACCGCGGTCGATCGCGGGCGCCAGTCGATCCGCGTGATCCCTGTGGCGGGCGGCGCCATCCAGGTGGCGATCAGCGGAGATAATTTCCTGGACGACATGCAACTGACGCACGACGGCAAGACCATGGTGTTCACGCGGCAATCTGGTTCCGCGCCGGTGGGCATCGCGCGCGGTTCGTCATCCGGCGGCGCACCCACCGAGCTGACGCATTTCAATGACGCTCTGCTGGCGGCGCATCCCCCGACGCCCTACGAAGAGATCAGTACCAAAGGAGCGGAGGATGCACAGGTGCAGACGTTCCTGGTGAAGCCGCCGGGCTTCGACCCGGCGAAGAAATACCCCGCTGTGATTCTCATCCACGGGGGCCCGGAAGGCGAATGGGGGCAGGCCTGGAGTTACCGCTGGAATGCCCAGGTATTCGCGGCCGAGGGCTATGTGGTGGCGATGCCGAATCCCCGCGGGTCGATTGGATATGGGCAGAAATTCACGGACGATGTGAATCAGGATTGGGGCGGGCGCGCCTATCAGGACATCATGGCCGCGACGGACGCCGTCGCCGCGCTGCCCTATGTGGACAGCGAACACATTTCAGCCGCGGGCGCCTCGTATGGCGGCTATATGATCGATTGGATTCTGGGCCATTCCGAACGTTTCAAAGCACTGGTCTCGCACGATGGCGTCTACGATCTGCGCACGGAAGCGGAAGGTACGGAAGAGATCTGGTTCCCGAAATGGGAGTTTGGCGGCATGCCGTGGGAGAATCCGGACGGCTATGAGAAATTCTCTCCCAGCAACTTCGTCAAGAACTTCAAAACGCCCACCCTGGTGATTCATAATGAGCTCGATTTCCGTATTCCTTACTCCCAGGGCCTGGAATTGTTCACCGCGCTGCAGTTGCAGAAAGTGCCTTCCCGGCTGCTGGTGTTTGCGGATGAGGGACACTGGGTGTTGAAGCCGCGCAACTCGGAGCTCTGGTATAAGACGGTCCTCAACTGGCTCGATACATATACCAAACCGGCTGCAGCGCAAAGCAACTAGAAACGGAATTCAAAAGCGAAGTGAAATATATACTCCTCCTGGCCCTGGCGGCACTGATCGTCGTTGGCATCGCCGGTGTTTTCTTATTAGCGCAGCCGCCGCATCTGGAAGTGAAAGCGCCGCCGGCGGCGATTGGCGAAATCACTCCAGTTTCCGTGCACATCGCGGGAACGCATGGATTTCAGAACATCTCGGTGACCCTGGAACAGGACGGCAAGAGTTCTTCCGCCGTGGTGGTGGAAGAACATAAACACCGGCTTGGCCTGTTCCGCCGCGAAACGCCGCGAGATGTCACGTTCAATGTGGGCCGCAAGCTGATTCCGTCACTGCACGACGGCAAGGCGCAGTTGACCATCACAGCGAAAGCGAACGACATTCTCGGCAAGACGGAATCGAAGACGTTTGACGTAACGGTGAGCACGGCTCCGCCGCACGTGGTTGCCGACGGCGCGCAGCACTACATTTTTCAGGCCGGGTCCGAATTGGTGACGTTCGCCACGACGGGCTATGTGACTGATTCCGGCGTGCAGGTGGGAACGCACCGCTTTCGCAGTTTCCCGTTGCCGAGCGACCCGGAGCACGAACGCTTCAGCCTGTTTGCCATGGCCTGGGACCAGCCGGTGAATACGCAGCCGTTCGTCTACGCGACGAATCCCACCGGGGCGATGGCGAAGGCAACTTTTTGGTATAAGATTTTCCCCAAGGAATTCCGCACGCGGGACCTCGACATCTCGGACAAGTTCATGCAGTCCGTGGAAAACGATATGGAGCCCAATGGAACAGGCGACCAGGTGGCGCGTTTCCTGCATCTGAACCGGGACGTGCGGCAGCAGAACACGGCACAACTGGTGGCCCTGAGCCTTGAGACCGCGCCCCGCTGGTTGTGGCACGAGCCTTTCTTCGCCATTTTGGGAGCGCGCGAGGCCATGTTCGCGGACAAGCGAAACTACATGTACCAGGGCAAGAAGATCGATGAACAGGTGCACCTGGGCTTCGACATCGCGGGCACTGCCCATATGACCATTCCGGCCGCGAACGATGGCCGCGTGATCTGGGCGGACCGCTTGGGGATCTACGGAAACTGCGTGGTGATCGACCACGGCTACGGGCTCCAGACGATCTACGGCCACATGAGCGAATTCCTGGTAAAGAAGGGAGATATGGTGAAGCGGCTGCAGCCCATCGGGAAGACCGGCCAGACTGGAATGGCGGGCGGCGACCACTTACACTTCTCGATGCAGATCGATGGCGTGCAGGTGAATCCGATTGAGTGGTGGGATGAGCATTGGATTCACGATCGGATCTGGAGTAAGGTTCCGCCGCCGAAATAGATGGGTGGGGACGAAGGAATTCACGCTCTGTTGGCCGAGCGGCTGCCAGTAAGGGAATCAGTCATGAACAAGCGAAGATACATTCCAACTTCTCTTGCCGCGACGTTTTTCTCTGTGGCTGGTTTCGGGAAACAGTCGGATCGCCAATTCGGATCTCCGTGGACAGCGCGCGCCCTTGGCCGCCGCCCTCTCTCAGCTCGAGACACGAGTTGGCGTCGCCATTAACTACGAGGACGTCCCATACTGCTTCGCGCAAGGTACATCGGACGTCGCGCAAGCTGTTATGAATGCCGATCACCGAGCCGCTCACCCGAACGCCCAAGTCATCGCTCCTAAAGGCGGCCCATTGTCCTTCACGGCAGTGCAGCCGCCGGTGGCCAACATGCTAAGCGTTTCTCGGATCATTAGTTCTTTGGTGGAGGCGAGCAACTCGCAGCGGTACACCGGGGTGTATCAGGCAAGCATCGCCGGTGGCGCGTTTTTCGTGACGCCCACGGAAATGCAAAACAGTTCCGGCTCGCTGGTGCCGGCAGTACGCGCACTTGATACCACAGTGACCCTGCCGCTTCAGGAAAGAAGCGCAGCGGAGACTGTGGATCTTATACTCAGCCAGGTCGCTCAAAGCGGAAGGACGCAGGTTGGGGTCGGGATGGTTCCGATGACAATGATGCTGGAGTCTAAGGTTCTTGTGCGAGCCGAGAGCGAGCCCGCCCGGAGCGTGTTGGGCCGGGGTTTGTCCTTGCTCTCCAGTGAGACGGCGGCCGACGGCTCAGTCGTTCCGGCGGTAGGCTATCAGTTGCTCTGCGACCCCGCGTCTCATAACTGTGCGCTCAACATTCATATTGTGCGGGGAGCCAAGGTTAATTGAGTGCTCAAAGGAGTTGGCGCGGCTCCCCGTACCACGGTGCGCCCACCTGCGAAGTCGGTTCACGGGAAACTGTTCCAAGCAGCACTGCGCTTCCGGAAAATTCACCGGAAATTTATCTAGCCGCTGAGCCATCACCTGAGATTCCGAAAACCTTTCAGGTTTTTCTTGCGTACCTGCTTCAGAACAAACGAAACTGATGTTTGGAGCGTGAATTGGAAAAAAACGGTCGAAAGACAACCGTGTTGGACCCTACGGATCGCTGGTCCACTCAGGGGGCCAGCGAGCTTTACGACGTCGCCAGTTGGGGAAAGGGATATTTCTCCATCGGGGAGAACGGAAACGTACGCGTGCATCCGGAGAAAGATCCGGAGCGTTTCGTGGATCTCAAGCAACTGGTGGACACGCTGGTGCTACGCGGCATCGCGCCGCCGATATTGATTCGCTTCACACAGATCCTGAAGCACCGGCTCGGTGAAATCCACTCGGCCTTTCAAACGGCCATGTCGGATCACAAGTATACGGGCGGCTACACCTGCGTCTATCCCATCAAGGTGAACCAGCAGCGGCAGGTGGTTCAGGAGTTTCTGGAATTCGGGCGTCCGCTGGGGTTTGGCCTGGAAGCGGGATCGAAACCGGAACTGCTGGCGGTGATGGTGCTAGCCGATAACGCCACCCCGATCATCTGCAACGGCTTCAAGGACGACGAATATATCGAGATGGCCATGCTGGCCCAGAAGATGGGACGCCGCATCATCCCGGTGGTGGAGAAATATACGGAGCTCGCGTTGATCGCCAAGTACTCCGAGAAAGTGGGCGTGCGGCCGACGATTGGCATTCGGGTCAAGCTGGCCAGCCGAGGCTCCGGCCGCTGGAAATCGTCCGGCGGCTATCGCTCCAAATTTGGGCTCAGCACGAGCGAAGTGTTACGCGCGCTGGAGGAGTTGAAACTCTGGGGTATGGCGGATTGCCTCCAACTGCTGCACTTCCACCTGGGCAGCCAGATCACCAACATCCGGCAAGTGAAAGCCGCGGTGAACGAATCGGCGCGGCTTTATGCGGAACTTGTCCGGGCCGGAGCGGGACTTCGCTATCTGGATGTCGGCGGCGGACTCGGCATCGATTACGATGGCTCCCAGACCGACTTTGAATCGAGCGTCAATTACACGCTGCAGGAATACGCCAACGACGTGGTCTATCACATCCAGAATGTGTGCGACGAGGCGGCGGTGCCGTATCCAACCATAGTCACCGAGAGCGGCCGGGCCATTGTGGCCTATCACAGCATGCTTGTCTACAACGTTCTGGGCGTTTCCGGCCTGGGGGAAGAAGAGGTGATTCCGGAACTTCCCGCGGAGCCCGAGCCCGAGCAGCCGATGATCGACCTGCAGGAGACTTACCGGTCTGTGAATGGGCGGAATCTGCTGGAGTCCTATCACGACGCGCAGCAGGCCCTCGATCAGGCGCTCAACTTATTCAGCCTGGGTTATCTCTCACTGCACCAGCGCACGCTGGCTGAGAATCTCTATTGGGCCATCTGCCGCCGTGTGCAGAAACTGGTCCGCGAACTGGATTATATGCCGGAGGAACTGGAGGGCCTGGACGCGGCGCTTTCTGAAACCTACTTCTGCAATTTCTCTCTGTTCCAGAGCATGCCGGACAGTTGGGCCATCAAGCAACTGTTCCCCATCATGCCGATTCACCGCCTGGAAGAGCAGCCCACGCACCCGGCCGTGTTAGGCGATATTACGTGCGACTCAGACGGCAAGGTGGATCAGTTTATCGATCGCCGGGATGTGAAGCGCACCCTGCTGCTACACCGCTACACGGGGCAGGATTACTACCTTTGCACGTTCCTGCTGGGGGCGTATCAGGAAATTCTGGGGGACATGCATAACCTGTTCGGCGACACCAATGCGGTTCACGTCCGCCTGAGCGACGAAGGAGAAGCCATTCTGGACGCGGTGGTGAAGGGCGACACCGTGCGCGAAGTGCTGAATTACGTGCAGTTCAGCGCGGAGAACCTGATCACCAAGCTGCGGCGGGATGTGGAAACGGCCGTGCGCGAGGGGCGCATGGGGTATGAAGAATCCGGCCAGCTACTGCGCTTTTATGAAGAGGGCTTGCAGGGTTACACCTATTTGGAAGAAGCCCACGTGAGATAGGCGTGGCCGACGTTCAGGCTGACTGGAAGGCGTCTGCCGCGAGGCGAGTGAGATAGCTCCGAATGTCCTCGGGCCAACTCTGAATAAGGCTTTCGAAACCTTCCCCATCGCCTTTGTACAGCGCGCGAGTGGCTTCTTCATAATTCGGAAAATCACCCGCCATCGCCGATAGAAACCGGCACGCCGCATCCATGGCGTGCCGCGCACGCTGCTTTTCGGGCTCGCGCTTCGTGGCTTGATCCACGAGCCGGCGAAGCGCAGCCGATGCCCCGTTCGGCTGTTGTTCCAGCCACGCCCACTGCTGCGGAAGCAAGGTGACTTCGCGCGCGGAAACCCCCAGTTTTGGACGGCCAGGCCCGACGCGGGGCGCTGCCGGCGCGGCGCGGGACAGCACTTCCTCGAGCGTTCCCTGGAGTTCGAAATCCACTTGACGGCCGGTTCGATCCTCGAAAATAGCGACAAGACTGCCTGGCGATTGATCGAACTGGGCTTTCAATTGCGGGAGCAGAACATCGAGCGCGCCGGCGGCGATGAGTGCCTGGTTTGCGAAGGCGGTATAGGTGAGGATTTCGGGCATCCGGATCTAATTCTACCCGGATAATATTATTCTGTCAAGAAGTGAAGTGCGCTCATAGGTGTCGCCGGTAGATGAGCAGCGAATTGGGTGATAAAAGCATACCCAATGACGACAAGCGGCGGGGCGCCTCCGCATCGCGACGATTTTGAGGAGACGGTCAGCATCATCGAATGTGAGCTTGACGCTGTGCCTGACCGTACCACGCCACCCCCGAAGCTGAACGAAGCGGAGCAAGCGAAATTCAGAGCGAAGGCCGAGGCACTCGCTCCTGAGTATCGAAGGAGTTTCCGCAGCCAGCCTGATCGATAGACGGACAATACCGGGATCGGAGCGGAAGTGGGCTATCAAGTCTTTCTCCGTTTGTGCCGATAGGCTTCTCGATATGAGCCTCCGATGCCGATCCTGTCAATCCAAAGCCTCCTGAAGCCGGTTAAACCGAGACCACCCGACTTTATTGGTTTTCTGCATCTGCTTCTTGATGGCGTGAGCCTCAGGGCGGCGCCCGGAGCCGCCGAAGACGTGAAGGAGTTCCGCGCCGAAATCGACGGTGCTTCCGCCCGGCTGACGGAACAATCCAGTTCCGAGGAAATCCTGCTCGCTATCGGCGTCATGAACCACGCACTGGAGGAGCACAACCGACGCTCTTCCGGATTCACGAATGCGCATATCAATGAGATGCGAACCATGCTTTCGATGATGTCGAGTACGGTCGCATTCCTCGCGTCGTCAAGCAAGGCCGGCCTCGAGCAACTTCAAGGGATCGAAGGGCGTCTGCGGGACGCAGCGGAGATCGAGGACGTTCATCTGGTTCGGCTGAAGCTGGCCGAATGCCTGACGGTGGTGCGGGAGGAGAGTTCCCGCCTCGCCGACGACACCCGGATTCAGATAGAGAATTTGAACGAAGGTTTAAAGGGCTCGACTGCGCTCCTCACGACACCACCTTCGCGCACGCTGGTTGCTGCCGCCCCCGGCGCGCGTTCCGCCAATGACCCCACGACCGGTCTGCCGACGCGTTCTGAGGCCGAGCAGATGATCGCGTCGAGCATCGCAGGCGGCAAGGAATCGGTGATCTGCATCTTTCTGGTGGACCGGCTCGCCGCTCTCAATTCGCGCTTCGGGAGGAAGGTTGGCGATGAGATCCTCCTGCTGGTGGCCGAACACCTGGGCCGAAAACTACCGGACACGAGCCCTCCCTTTCGCTGGAGCGGTCCTGCGTTCGTCGCTGTGGTTGGCGGCGCTTCGCAACGTACTGAGTTTCAAATCAAGAAAATCGCGACGACGAAGCTCGAAAAGAGCTTCGAAGCCAATGGGAGGAGCGTGTTGTTGCCAATCAGCTTTTCAGTCCGGCTGCAACCGCTCACTACGCGAGATTGCACGGAGACTATCTTCGATACGATTGACAGATTGATCGCGGCCCATAGCGGCGAGGCGCGTTAGCGATTTCCGCAGCCGCGGGCTTAGCCAGCCAGTAATTTCTCAATCGGCGCAGCCAATTCCTGGTAGCTCATCGCGCCGGGATGATACAGCCGCACAACACCGTGCTTGTCCACTAAAACGAACGTCGGCGTCGTGCTGACGCCATAAGCACGCATGGTCTCTTCGCTAATAGGCGCGGGCATGGCCCCGATCCGCTCGTAATATTTCTTGAAGGTCTCCGCAATCCAGGCATTTTCTTTCGCGGGCGTAGCATCTTCTCCGCCCCCGATGTAGCCGTAGCGCATCGTGGGCCCGATGATTTTGAGGCCGCGTGGGCCGTACTTCGCGTTCAATGCCTGAATCACCACGGAATCCGCTTTGCAGTCCGGGCACCAATGCGCCCAGAAGAACAGCAGAACGGGATGTCCGCGGAGCGCCGCCAGCGGCTCGGGTTTTGTATCGCCGGTCCATTCCGTGATGTTGATGGGTGGTGCGGGCCGGCCTTCGAGGGTCAACAGATTCAGGTTCTTCTGGATGCGCGCGCGCATGCTGCTGGCGGCCCAACGGGCTTCTTCGCCGCGCAGAAACGCGATCGCTTCAGACCGCTGGCCGCGCCGCTCCAGCACCTGCGCGTGAACCTCAATCGCAGCGCTCAAAGCCAGCGGCAGAACCGGCTCCGCATCCAGCTTGCGGTGCATGACCAGCGTCAGCGCCCAGGCCCGGGTTTCCATCGCGTTTTTGTCGGCGTCATCGAGTTTGCCGCGCTCCAGATAACCGCGCGCGATCCACGAGTTCGCGAAAATCACGTCGGGTGTGGTTCCATGCGCCTTGCAGTAGTCCGCTACCAAGCGCCCGGCCGCGGGCAAGTCGCCCGCATCCACGGTCATGCGCACTTCGCCGACAATTTCAGCGTGAATACTGAGGGCCATTAGAAATAGCCCCAGCAGGAATCGCATCTCACTAGTATTCCAAAGTACGCAGATACTCGCGGAAGTCTTTGCCTAAGTCGTGCCGGCGCAGCGCAAATTCCACGGTCGCCTTCAGGAAGCCCAACTTATCGCCCGCATCGTAGCGCTTGCCTTCAAACCGGTAAGCGTAGATCGGCCGGCTGCGCAACAGATGCCGCAATGCATCGGTCAACTGGATTTCGGAACCGGAACCGGGCTGGACGTTGGAGATCGAATGGAAAATCTCCGGCGTGAGCACATAGCGCCCGATGATGGCCAGGTTGGAAGGCGCTTCGTTGGCATTGGGCTTTTCCACCAGGTCGCGAATGCGGAACACGCGGTCTTTGCAGCCGTTGTGTGAAATGGGTTCGGCGTCCACCACGCCGTAAGCCGAAATGCTTTCCTTGGGCACTTCCATCACGGCGAGTACCGGAGCGTTGAAAAATTCATAGATGTCCAGAAGCTGGCGCAGGCAGGGAGTCTCGGCGTCGATCACATCGTCCGCCAGCACGCACGCAAACGGTTCCGGACCGACCAGTTCCCGTGCGCGCAGCACGGCGTGCCCCAATCCGAGTGCTTCCTTTTGACGAATATAGGAAACATCGATCATGTCGGAAACGGCTCGTACAATGTTCAACAGCTCTTTCTTGCCACGCGATTCGAGCATGTTCTCCAGCTCGAAGCTCACGTCGAAATGGTCTTCAATGGCGCTCTTGCCGCGCCCGGTGACCATGATGATGTTCTGAATTCCGGAGTGGATGGCTTCTTCCACCCCATACTGGATGATGGGCTTATCGACTAAAGGCAACATCTCCTTGGGCTGGGCCTTGGTGGCCGGCAGAAACCTGGTGCCTAAACCGGCGGCGGGGAAAACGGCTTTTCTGACTTTTGCGGGCATTGAGATGGTTGTCCTCAACAAGCTTAGCGGAAACTGCCCGGGCGCCCGCAAGGTAGAATAGCGAATTGCCTCACAATTCCCCGCCCAGTTGGCCGCTGCTCTATGGAGCGGTGGCGTTGACCACCCTGGGAACCCTGCTTCTGGAACTTTCGCTGACCCGGATTTTCTCGGTCGTCTTCTACTATCACTTCGCGTTCCTGGCCATTTCGATTGCGCTGTTCGGACTGGGTGCGGGCGGCGTTTTCTCCTATGTGATTGCCGGTTGGCGGGGAAACCTTTATCGAAAATTGGGGATGCTGAGTCTTCTGAACTGCGTGCTGGTTCTGCTTGCTCTTAGCGTTGTGCTTGGCCAAAAAGCGACCGTGGGGAACGGCGCGCTGGCGCTCATCTATTTCACCAACGCGCTGCCCTTTTTGTGCACGGGAACCATCGTTTCGCTGGTCATCGCCGAAACCATCGAGCGCGTCAACCGGGTGTACTTTTTCGACCTGATGGGCGCGGCGGCGGGTTGCCTGCTGCTGATCCCGTTCCTCGAATGGTTCGGGGGGCCGGATACCACGCTTTCCGTTTCCATTCTTTTCGCGGCCGCTGCCGCAATCTGGTTCACGATGGCCGGGTCCACACGAGGACGGCTCTCCAGCGTGGCCGCGGGGCTGGCATTCGCGACGCTGATGGGGGTGAACTTCCGCTATCACGTTCTCGACATCCACTACGCCAAGGGCCACAAGCTGGAAGGCGAAGAGTACGTGAAGTGGAACAGCTTCTCGCGTATCGCCCTAGCGCCGGAGAAGGTGTCGCGCGTTCCCATGGTGTTCATCGACGCGGATGCTTCCACCGGCATCGCCGATTTCGATTTCGATCACCTCACGCCGGACAACCTTCGCGATCTGCTGCATCAGGGACCCGGACTTCCTTACGACCTCCGTCCCGGTGCGAAGACCCTGATCATTGGACCCGGCGGCGGCTGGGATGTGGCGCGCGCCCTCGCTTCCGGAAGCCATGATGTAACCGGTGTCGAGATCAACCCCATCATCGCCACCACCATCATGCGGCGGAAATTCCCCGAGAAGAGCCGTGGTCTCTATCTGCGCCCGGATGTTCATATCGTCGTGGAAGATGGCCGCAGCTACGTGAGGCGCAGCGACGAGAAGTTCCAGGTGCTGCAGGCCACGTTGGTGGACACGTGGGCTTCCACCGCGGCCGGGGCGTTCGCGCTTAGCGAGAACAACTTATACACATCGGATGCCTTTCGCGACTATCTCAACCACTTGACCCCGGATGGACTGCTGACCTTCACCCGCTGGGGATTCGATCCGCCGCGCGAATCCTTGCGATTGGTTTCTCTCGCGATGGTCGCACTCCATCAACTAGGCGAGAATGACCCCGCACAGCACGTGATCGTGGGACGCGAAGGCGGACGAAGCGAGTTGAGCGGGTGGGGCGCGCGCGATACGGTGATCATCTCGCGCAAGGCGCTCTCGGGGGCGGATGTCGAGAGCGCGCGCCAAGCCATTGCCCAGGGACATATGACCGCGGTCTACCTGCCGGGCACGGGAATCAAGAACGAATTTAGCGAGTTGCTGACCACTTCAGACCCGGCTCGGTTTGAAAGAGATTACCAGTTTAATATCACGCCAGTCTCGGACAATCAGCCGTTTTTCTTTTATACCGTACAGCCGCGGGACTTACTTGCGTTCCTCACCGGCGCATCGCATAACACAGCGGATTACAAGGTCAACGTGGCAGTGCCCATGTTATTCGAGTCGCTCGCGGTGAGCATTGTGGCCGTGATCATTATCCTGACTCTGCCTCCACTGGTGCTGGGAACACGATTACCGCATGAGAAGAACGTGCTCATCTTCCTGCTTTACTTCTTGTTCATCGGCGCGGGATACATTTTGATCGAGGTCGCCTTGATACAGAAGTTCGTCTTATTCCTGGGGCATCCGATTTACGCTTTGACGGTGGTCATCTTCTCGCTGCTGGTTTCTTCGGGACTGGGCAGTTACTTCAGCCGCGACTGGATTCGCGGTGACGACGGGCGCCTGCTGAAGGTACTGCTGGCGGTTGCGGCGCTGGTTTCATTGCTCGCGCTCGCGGTCTCTTTCGTCCTCGAGGCGGGAGTCGGCTGGCCGCTCCCAGTCAAGATCCTGGTGACGATCGCCCTCATATTTCCGGTTGGCTTCGCGATGGGGATGCCGTTTCCGACAGGGCTCCAGCGTTTGGAACAATGGCATTCCGCTTCGACGCGCTGGGCCTGGTCGCTGAATGCCGCGGCGAGCGTATTGGGTTCAGTAGGAGCGCTGGTGTGCGCGATCTATCTCGGCCTGGTGCAGACGCTGCTGGTTGGCGGCGGCCTTTACTTGTGCGCGTTGTTGGTGCTGGCGCGAGACCGGGCCCGCTCACTCAAGCAACCCAGGGCGGCGCTCACTCTACCGTAAACGCCATCAGAGAAACAGTGGTTCCGTTAACCGTGGTCAGTTGCACCGCGCCGGATTGGGCACCCGGAGGAACATGCACTCGCACCACGTTCGCAGTGGGTACGGATATGTCCGAGGACGGCACAGGCATGCCGGCAAATCGGACCCCCGTCGTTCCCAAAAGATAACTCCCGCGTAACTCGACTTCCGCGCCCACCTTGCCAGCCTGCGGCGCTAACTGTGTAACTCGCGGCCGCGGCGGCGCGATTCCCGCGTCGATGGAGAAAATGGTTCCACCACCCGACACGCCACCGCTTCGCGACGTTCCATAGATCTTGCCGTCGGACCCCTGGATCATTTGACAGGTGCAATGAAACTCCCAACCTGTGGAGGAAGCCACCTGCGCCAGCTTCCCGGTTTTCGTTTCCAACACGAATATGTAAGATGGCATCGTGTTCGTGGACCCGTAGAGATTCCCATCCGCAGCCACGAAGAGGGTGGAAGGATTGGACATCCCCTTACTGGGAAACTCCGCGACGACAGAAAACTGTCCACTTGGATCTATCTTGTATATGGAGCCTTTGTGATCACTGCCTCCAGCGGCTTCCGCGCCATAGACCGTGCCGTCATCGAGCACCACGAGGGGTGCCCACGGGCCGCCGGTATTCAGTAGTTCGGCGAGCCGGGTCAGCCGCCCCGCGCGAGTGACCCGATAGACCAGATAGGCTCCGGAACCCAATCGATTCTCGCCATAAAACGTCCCATCCGGGGTCATCGCGAAACTGGAGAAGGGATTCGGAACGCCGTCCTGCGCAGTGAATGTAAAGATCGGTTCCACTTTTCCCGGCATTCCGATTCGCCCAATAAAAGACGGAAATGGTGCGTAAACTCCATCCCGTTCCCAAGCACCAAACGGCCACTGGGAAGCCACGCCGATGCCAGCGGCTTCTGTAAGTTCCTGGATCGCACCGCCGGCGCGCGGTAAGTGAAAGTATCGCGGCCTATTTCCGCCATCAAACCACATACCGAACAGTTTCCCGTTCTCCATGGGAGCCACATAAGGAATCGCATTCGTGCCAGCCAGCGTGGCGATGGTCTTGTAGTGGCCTTCGATATCAATCTGGAAGACCACGTTGCCCGCGGAAGTAAAGTTGTCGGTAGCCCCGACAAATTGGCCCGGCGCCAATTCCGCAAGGGAATACGGCGCGGAAGGGTTGTCATGGAACTCAAACAGCACTTTCACAGGGTGGGTCTGATTCAGTGCGGGTAGAACTGCTGCCAGTGCGAGGATCGCGCCCCGGCCTACGGACATGCGCCGAAAACCAGGACCACTCCCCCCGTGATCGCGGCGCCGGACTGATTCTTCGCCTTCGCTAACGGAACGGAGATGTGCCCGTGCGCCAAGGTTGGCTGTGCAAATGACGACGGCGTCCAGGTGCTCGCGCCCAGCGAACCGGTCATCGAGGAACAATACTTCGCTTTTCCGGAATTGAAGATCTGCGTGAGCAATCCAGTCCCGCTGGTGGCGTTCTCGTTGATGGCGTACCCGATGAGTTCGCCTGGGTACGCCGAACCGGTCAACATGCGGCCGCTGGCCCATAGTGTCGCGTGGCCCAAGCTATCTGTTGCAATCGCCATGTTCCCGCCAGGGTACTCCGCAGAGGGATAGGACGAACAGGTCGCCGGCCCGGGGCACGGGTCCATTCTGGTCGAGAACTGATAGTTATCCGGATTGCTTACCGAAGGCGCTCCTGGAGTGGCAACACCATGATAGGCCACCACCGGCTCGCTGACCGGCCATGCGAAGAGGAAGTTGTTCCAGAAAGCCAGGCCCATGATCTGGTCGCAGGTCCCGGCGGCGGTGAAGTGGTCGCTATCCAGTTGCGTGGGACACCCCGCACTGCTGCGGCTGATCTGAAAGGGGAGCTGCGTCGTGTAACTCCCGCTGGTCAAGCCCGCCTCGCCCGATCGAAACTGCCCGAGTCCGCCTGAAGGTATGGAAGAGGTGGTGTTACTGGTGGGCATCACGTATCCAAAGCCGCTCTTATCCGCCGAAACGACCCAGGTTTGCGTGCCGCTGTTCATCGAGGTATTTACGAGAACCACGCCCGCCGTGCCGAAATCGAGATCGTATCGGTTGAGCGCCTGCGGCTGGTAGGCGGCCGCCGGGTACGGGCCCGTGTCACTCGCGACGCGATTTACAAACGGCGCAAAGAAATCATATGGCTTGATCGAGGCGGGCTGGAACTCCACCACCGCTTCGCTATAGTTCAACAGACCCGGCGCGCCTGGTGAGCCCCCGCAGGACGACGTCCTGCTGGAACAGTCAAACGATCCGTTCCCCGTCGTGAAATAGACGCTACCGTTGCCGTCGGCCGCCGCCCCTTTTCCGGACATCCAAACACCTCCGCCGTGGCCCTGGGAGGACACCCAGTCGTCGCCTTCATAACAATCTACGGTGCTGCTCGACGGGCAGGATGGATAAGCGACGGGACCCAGCCCCGCGCCGGGATTCGGAGGAATAGGATGTGACGACGTCGGCGGAAAGACATTCTTCGTAGCCACCGACGGCGTGACGTTGAACGGCGACGAAGGAAGCGGCGCAGCCGTCACCGAAGTGGGCCCCGATCCGCTGTAGGTGATCTGGTAGCCCATCACATACCCATGGTGGCTGCTGCTGCCGGCCGCGACTTCGTTCGCTGCCGCGCCGAAGCCAAAGTACAGGTAAGTATTGCCACCGGAGTGGACCAGCAGAAGGGCGGTCCTTTGCAGTTCGCTATCCGGGTGATAGTTCGCGTCGCCATTAATCAGAACTCCGCCACCCGGCGCCGGCTGCGCACTCGAAGGAATCAGGTCGTTTCCCGTGATCACGTCGATGATATTCAGATACCACTGGTTTGTTCCGGCAACCGCGTTGTTGCAACCGGATACGGCAAACAGCACTGGGTCCGTGGTTTGCGTTGTATCAATTACCGGCGTCGCAACGATCCCGTAGTAAGGAAGTCCGCTAGAGGTGCCGGTAATCGGCGTTCCGGTCGCGCCGCAGTTCAGATAGAGCGGCGGGTTGGTGGAACTGGCATTGCGCTTCCACAACGCGGTTCCCGCTCCTGTTCCCGTATCATCGGCGTCGAATGCGTAGATCGTGTCGTTTGACGTGGCCATAATCATCACGTCATGCGTGCCCCCCGCGATCGGGATGCTGTTCAGCCAAAGAGGCTGGGCCATGATCGAATTGGAGGTCAGACCGCCAGCGGCGGAGTAATAATCCGTGGAATCGGTCTGAAACATCCGGATGAGTCCGAAGTTCGAGACGGGCGACGTATACCCGCCGAGAGCCGGCTCGTACTCATTCAAGCCCTGCCGTGCGTTATTAAATTGACCGGTGAGGACACAAAGCCCGCTCGACGGCGGATTCGTAGTGGGGCAGATCTGCGAACGCGCCGGCTGCATCACAACAAAGAGCAGGCTCAGAGAAAATACAAACCGCTGGAACATTGGTCTTGTCCGGCTTTTCCGCAACATTCGTGTATGAACCATGAGGATAGACCGAAATGCCGCCTGGGTCAAGGCGGGTTCAACCTTACGATCTATCCCCTATGGAAGCGAAGAATCAGTACCTTAAGGAACCGTAATCCCGAAGGGCAGAACTTCTTCCTGCGGACCTGTAATTACGTAGATGGCGTCCGGCTGCGCGGGCGCATTGGTTTGCACTGTCATGGTGGCCGTCAGCGTCGTTGGGCCGGAGACACTGACGTTACTGATGGTGACGCCGGGAATGGCGCTCACCAGCGTCAGGCCTTGTGAGAACGCTGTATTCAGGCCGGTGATGGCGACGTTGGTCGCCGTGCCCGCGACCAGCAGATTGGGAAGCACAAGCGTGATTTCGGGCGTCCCCGGCGCGGCGAACTCGTTGTAAATCGCCTTCATCAGGAAGATCGCCATCTGCGCCCTGGTTACATCCTCGGTAGGGCAGTAGTCGTTATTGCCGCAACCCGTTGTGATCTGGTCTTCGGACATCCGTTGAATCCAGGAGTATGCCCAATAGGTAGGAGGTACATCGTTGAAGATCTGCGCCGGCGGAAAATCGAAGACTGTGGTAGAGCCGTAGCGCGCCTTGATGAGGAACACAGCCATCTGGTCTCTGGTGACTACTTCGTTAGGGCAGAAGTCGCCATTGCCGCAACCGGTCGTGATGCCCAACTCGTCCATCTTCTGGATCTGGTTGAATCCAAAGCTTCCCAGCGGAACGTCCTTGAAATAAGGGATCTGACTGGTGGTGAAAGGGCCGTCGTTATACGCCGCGTTGACGATAAAGATCGCCATTTGCGCGCGCGTTATATTTTCCGTCGGGCAGTATAGCGTGGGGGCACATCCGCTGGTGATCCCCTTCTGCGAAAGAAGGTTGATCGCATCAAACCCAAAGCTGCCCGGTGGCACATCCTGGAAAACCTGTTCCGTGAAATTCTGAGCGATGCTGATGGACTGGCCCGCGATCGTCAAAGTTCCCGAGAGATCCGTTCCCGTCGAGTTATAGGGAACCGAGAGTGTAGTGGACCCGCTTCCCGTGCCCGTCGTCGCCGTCAAAGCGGTGAAGGTAGGGGCAACGGCGGTCCACACGCAGTTCGACGAACTGGCGTTGATGCTGATCGGCTGCAAAATTCCACGAACGTCCGCGGTAATGGTTGACGGTGAAATGGTGAACGTGCAGCCCCCGGATTGGCTTACAGGAATCGAAGTCCCGGCCAGGATCACAGTGCCGGATTGTGAGGGCCCGGTCTGATCGCTCGCAGCAGTGATAAGAATGGAACTACTGCCGGTACCGCCCGTCGCGCTGAGGGTGATCCACGGCGGCGCGGAGGCCGTCCAGGCGCAACTGATGCCGCTCGCGATCACGCTGGCCACCGTGCTGCCGCCGATGTTCGGGAACAGAATTGAGGCATTGGAAACACTGAAGGTGCAGTTCCCGCTGCCGGCGATCGTCACCGGAATCACCTGCCCGGCAATGGTGACGCTGCCCGATTCCACGTTATTGGTCGGATTGGTAGCGGCGATGGCGGAGGTTGTACCCGAGCCTGTCGAGCCAGTGGGATTAAACGTAACTGATGTCAAGTTGGAAACAGCACTCCAGGAGCAGGAGCCATTACTGGCTGTCACTGTAACGGGTAGCGGACCGCCCTGACTGGGGAAAGCAAGGGTTGTCGGCGACACTGTAAATGTGCAAGCCGTTGCGCTCTGCGTGACACTCACAGCCAATCCGGCGATACTGAGGGTCGCCGTGAGATTCTGGCCGGTGGTATTGCCCTGCACCGTCACTGTCAGCGGTAGCGTGGGCGTGCCGGTTCCGCTGGACGGCGTGATGGTTGCCCAAGTGGCGGTGGATGCCGCGGTCCACGTACAAGTCGATTCGCTCGAAGTTAGCGTAACCGGGAGACTGCCACCGTTGTTGGTGAACGCCAATGAAGTGGGGCTGACCGCGAAATTACAGGGGTTCGTGGTACTGGTGCCGTTCTGCGACACGTTGAAGTTGATGCCGGCGATGGTCAATATTCCAGTGCGGACCGCTGTTCCCGTGTTCGCGGCGGCTTGCAGAGACACGGTAAGGGTGCCGCTGCCTTTATAGACATTGGGCACCAGCCAGTCCGGCGCGGAGGTTACGCTCCACTGGCAGGATTGGCCGCTCGCCGTCACCGTCACAAATCCAACAGACGGCGAACTCACGAAGTTCAGCGGGGTGGGATTCGAAGTCGCGCTGAAAAAGCATGAGTTGGTGTTGGATTCCTGAATCGTCACAACCTGGCCGGCGATATCCAGCGTCGCGTTCTTCACCCCTCCCGAGCCGTTGCCGGCCGCCGTCACCGTCACGGATGCACTACCCGTTCCACTGGTTGGGGAAACCGAGGCCCACGCACCGGTCTGCAAAATAGAGGCAGTCCACGCGCAGGAAACGCCGCTGGCGCTCAACGTCAGCGTCTGGCTTCCGCCGTTCGCGATAAACAACAAACTGGAAGGCGCGACGGTGAAAGAACACGCGCTGGTACCGGCTTCCGACACCGGGATCGACTGCCCGGCCACGGTGATGTTTCCATTTAAATTCTGGGCGTTGGAGTTAGGCTGCGCGGTGGCCAGGATGGTCGCGCTACCCGTTCCACTGGTCGTATTTAAGCTCAACCAACTCAGGGCGGAGGACGCGGTCCAGGCGCAATTCGAGGCACTGGCCGTGATCGTTATCGCCTGGGGCGAACCACCTGTAGCGGGAAACGCCAGGGAAAGCGGCGAGACACTGTACGAACAGACCACCGGACCATCCTGCGTAATATTGACAGCCGATCCCGCTATCAACGCCGAACCGAGTTGCGCCGCTCCCGTGGTGTTGGCGCCCGTGGTCACCACCACCGTGGTCGTGCCCGAACCGCTGAGGGGGCTCACCGTGATCCACGGATTGTTCGAGGCCGCCGTCCACTGGCATCCCGCTCCTACGTTCACCGTCACGTTCTCCGCGCTTCCGCCAACGGGAAAATCAAGCGTCAACGGCGAAACGGCATAGAAGCAGGTGATGGCGGGACTGCTGGACACTGTGCCGCTCGAAAAACTGTAGCTGGAAGTATCCCCGTTCGAGGGATTCGTGATGACAAGGCTGTCCGCGCTGCTCAGATTTGTGGACGAGATTGGCTCCGGGCTTAAACTCGAAATGCTCGGGACGTATACGACCGCGGTCGCGTTGAGTCCGAGGACATTGGTGGCGGCCAAATTTATGTTGTTCTGCGCACTACTTGGCCCGACGTAGTTGAGTGTGACGTTGGCCGAATTAATAGGAACGTTAATGATAAAAGCCTTATCGACGATGGTCCCGGTGGTGGTGTACTGATTGTCCGTGCCCGGGTTCGGTGTCTGGCCTTCCGTGAGGGTGTTCGTCAGTGTGAAGGTCGTGCCGGCGAGATGCAATTTGTCATCCCCGCTGACCAATGTGATCACTCCCGTCGTCGTATAGGTGACCACCGTCTGGCCGAAACTCAGAGCGGGCAGCGAAAGGCTGGCGAACAAGCTGACAAACGACAGGGCGAGGAGATGGCTTTTAGTTTTCACAGGTTTCCACACAAAAGTAGGCTTCCTGTGATTCTACTTCTATCGCGTGATGGGAATTGCAAAGAAAAGCAGGAAACTGGTCAGGCGAAGTCCTGAGCGGGGTAGTACTCTCGGCCCCAGCCGAATCGCTTAGAATCAACTCGTGAGAGCAACAGTTCTATTCCTTCTCCTCCTCGCCGGTTCCGCAGCCGCCGCAAGCCTTCCCGGAATGCCCCCGGTAACCGATCCAAATGACCTCTACGCGGCCGGCCGCCCTGGCCTGCTCAGCCCGGTCGTGAAGCACTTCCCCTCCTTGATCTACGTCCCCAACAGCAAAAGCAACACGGTGGATGTGATTGATCCCAAAACATTTAAGATCATTAACCACTTCGACGTCGGCCGGCAGCCCCAACACGTCACGCCGTCCTGGGACCTGAAAGATCTCTGGGTGCTGAACGACCTCGGAGACAGCATTACCCACATCGATCCGGCCACCGGAAAGGTGGGCAAGACGATCAAAGTTCTCGATCCGTACAATATGTATTACACGCCGGACGGCAAGTACGCCATTGTTGTCGCTGAGCGTCTGCACGAACTCGATTTCCGCGATCCCCACACCTGGGAGTTGAAACACGCCCTGAAGGTTCCCTGTAAAGGGGTGGATCACATGGATTTTTCCCCCGATGGGACTTTTCTGATCGCCTCCTGCGAGTTTTCGGGATCGCTGATCAAGGTCGACGTCGCGCAGCAGAAGGTCTTGGGGGTTCTGCCGCTCAAACAGGGCGGTATGCCCCAGGACGTCAAAACCTCGCCCGACGGGAAAGTCTTTTATGTGGCGGACATGGAGGCGAACGGGGTCTATATGATCGATCCCTATTCGTTCAAGAAGCTCGGTTTCATCCCCACCGGTAAGGGCGCGCACGGCCTCTACCCCAGCCGTGACTCCAAGTGGCTTTATGTTTCGAATCGCGGCGAGGGCAGCATCTCGCTGATCGATTTCAAAACGCGCCAGGTGGCCAAGAGATGGGAAATTCCCGATGGCACTCCAGATATGGGCGGCGTCTCCGCGGATGGAAAAGTGCTCTGGCTCTCTGGCCGTTATAGGGGCGAAGTCTACGCCATCGATACGAATGATGGCCACTTGCTCGCACGGGTTAAAGTGGGCGGCGGACCGCACGGTTTATGCGTCTATCCGCAACCCGGCAGGTACTCACTGGGACACACCGGGATTCTGAGATAAAAACCTGATAACAAACCTGATCGCATTGGCAGTACACTAATCTGGGGAAGTCACGTGGCAACCAGAGAATTCAAAATGGAAGAGATTGCGGAAACCCCCGTTTCGGGTGCAGGTCTGTCTTCGCAGGCGCTGGTCAGAGCGTTCCGGACCATGCAGATGTCCCGGCGTATCGACGACCGCGAAGTCCTCCTGAAGCGCCAGAACAAGATCTTCTTCCAGATCAGTTGCGCGGGCCACGAAGCGGTACAAGTTGCCGCAGGCATGCTGCTGCGCCCCGGTGAGGATTGGGTTTATCCCTATTACCGCGATCGAGCTCTGTGCCTCGCGCTTGGTATGTCCGCGCACGATATGTTTCTGCAGGCTTTCGGTGCGGCGTCGGACCCGTCTTCGGGCGGGCGCCAGATGCCCTCGCACTGGAGTTCCACCGCGCTTAAAATCGTGGCGGGTTCTTCCCCCACGGGAACCCAGTATGTGCAGGCCGTGGGATGCGCCGAGGCATTGCGCATCGCCGACCCCGATTCCGGCAAGATCGTCCTCGTCTCCTCCGGTGAAGGCGCTACCAGCGAGGGCGAATTCTGGGAGGCCATGAGCGCGGCCACCGTCAACCGGCTCCCCATTCTCTTCCTCATCGAAGATAACGGATGGGCCATCAGCGTCCCTCACGAACAGCAAACGCCCGGCGGCAGTATTTCCGCGGTGCTCTCCGGTTTCCCCGATCTTCTCCGGGTGGAGGTGGATGGTACCGATCTCATCGCCAGCCACCGCGCACTTTCCGAGGCGATCGACTACTGCCGCGAAGGCCGTGGACCCGCGCTGGTCCACGCGCATGTTGTCCGGCTCTACTCCCACTCACTTTCGGATGACGACCGGCTCTACCAGACCGAGGCGGAGCGCAAGTCGGAAGCCGCCCGCGACCCGGTCGCCTGCTTCCGGAGATGGCTCACCGAAAACGGCCACATCGACAGCCACGAAATGGAGAACCTGCAAACCGAGGTGGACCACGTGGTGCAGGAAGCGGCGCAGCGCGCGGGCAAGGCAGAACCGCCCGCCACGGATACTGTATACGCTCACCTTTATTCCGAAACGGTGGACCCCACTTCAGCCGAGTTTGAAACCGAGCCGAAATTCACCGGCGATGCACGAACCATGGTGGACCTGATTAACTCCACCCTGCACGAAGAGATGGCGCGGGACCCGCGCATGATGGTCTTCGGCGAGGACGTGGCGGATTGCAGCCGTGAAGCAAGCCTTGGGGAAGTGAAAGGCAAGGGTGGCGTTTTCAAGGTCACCCACGGCTTGCAGCGGGCGTTTGGCGGCCGGCGCGTGTTCAACACTCCCATCGCAGAAGCCGGCATCGCGGGACGCGCCATCGGCATGGCCACTGCGGGATTGAAGCCCGTCGCCGAGATTCAGTTCTTCGACTACGTCTGGCCGGCGATGATGCAGATTCGCGATGAAATGGCCAGCCTCCGCTGGCGATCCGCCGGGGCATGGTCGTGCCCTCTAGTCCTGCGCATCCCCATTGGCGGATATCTCAACGGCGGCTCCGTTTACCACAGCCAGTGCGGAGAGGTATTATTCACGCACATTCCTGGCTTGCGCGTCGTATTCCCCTCGAATGCGCTGGATGCCTGCGGGCTTTTGCGAACAGCCATCCGTTGTGACGACCCGGTGCTGTTCCTGGAACATAAGCGCCTGTATCGCGAGCCGTACAACCGCTCCGCTCATCCGGGGCCGGATTACATGATTCCGCTCGGCAAAGCCCGGCTGATGAAGCCGGGGACTTCGGTCTCCGTCATCACCTATGGCGCGCTGGTGCAGAAAGCGCTCCAAGCGGCCGTGCAGGTGGAGCGGCGCAATCCGGACGCGAGCGTGGAGGTGATCGATCTGCGGTCCCTCGCGCCCTATGACTGGGCGGCCATCGCGGAATCGGTCACCAAAACCGCGCGCGTTTTGATTGTGCATGAGGATTGCCTCAGCTTTGGATTCGGCGCGGAAATCGCCGCGCGCATCGGGGATGAGTTGTTTTCAAATCTGGACGCCCCGATCCGACGCGTCGGCGCGAAGGACACCTGGGTGGCGTACCATCCGAGCCTGGAAGATGAGATCCTCCCGCAGACCGAAAATCTGGTGGCCGAGATTGAAAAACTGCTGGCTTACTAATCAGTGGCGGCGCGGAGCCTTCGCCCTTGCGTTCACGATCCTTCTTACTGGCTGTGCAGCCAACTCCCCCAAACTCGCAGCCGTCCCAACCCCGCCCGCACCCAAACCCGATCCACCCGCGCTGATCTTCCCTCAAACCGTTCTGGAACTTCCCGACCCGCAGCCCGTGCCACCCGAGGCGATTCTCAAGCGGGAGCAGCCGGCTCAACCCGCGGTTGCCGAAACCCAACCGGCACGCACGCCGCCTCACCGCGCTCCAACGGCGGTGAAGCGCGAAGCCGAACCCTCCGAACCAAACCCGGGGCCGGAGCCCGCAAAAGCTTCCAGCCGAACCCCGCTGGTACCGGTTGACCCCAACCTGCCCAAGTCGGATATGATTCAGAAGCGCATTGACGCGCTGAAGGCCATGGAACCAAAACTTGCGAGCAGGAAAGGGAAAGACGCGGATGTGACTCGCGGCCGTCTCCATTACTTTATCGACCAGGCAGCCCAGGCTCTGGCCCGCAACGATGTCCGCCAGGCCGATGCCCTGGCGAGCCGGGCCCAGGTATTGGCCGAGGATCTGCTCAATGTCCGATAGTCGCCTGAGGGCCCTGAAACCGTCGCTCGGAGGCGCCGAGGGAAGATTGGACGCCCTGTTGATCAGCGGGCCGCCCAACATCCGTTATCTTTCCGGTTTCACCGGGAGTAACGCCCTGCTGCTGGTAACGGCCGGCGGCGCGACATTACTCACCGACCCGCGCTATACCCTTCAAGCCGCGCGGCAAACGCAACTCCCGGTGCGAGTGGGGAAAGGGCCGCTGGGCGCTCTGGCCGCCGATATCGCCAAGCGCCGCAAATTCAAGCGGCTGGGTGTGGAGCGCAACCGAATCAGTTTCGAAACCTGGGAAGCGCTGCGGAACGCGTTGCCCGCAGCTTGTGAATTGGTCCCGGTGACCAACGCCGTGGAGAATCTGCGTATGGTGAAGTTGCCTGAGGAAATCGCCCTCATCCGCGATTCGGTGGAAACCAATTCGCGCGCATTCCGCCGCGCCTTGAAGAGTTTCCGGCCGGGCATGCGGGAAAGCGAACTGGCGGCGGAGATTGATTACCAGGCACGCCGAGCTGGCGCCGAAGCCCCGGCATTCGAAACCATCGTCGCGTCGGGGGAGCGGAGCGCGTTCCCCCACGCACGCCCCACCAGCGAAAAGATCGCGGGGAAAACCATTTTGCTGATCGACATGGGCTGCTTCCAGGCGGGCTACGCCAGCGATATGACGCGCACTCTGCATGCCGGGAAGGCGCCCAAGGCTTTCAAGCAGGTTTATCGCGACGTGCTGGACGCCCAGCTCGCTGCAATCGACGCCGTGCGCCCTGGCGTGACTGCGGGAGAAGTAGACCGCGCGGCGCGAAAAGCCCTCACTAAATCGGGCCACGGGCAGGCGTTCGTCCATTCGACGGGCCACGGTTTGGGCCTGGAGATTCACGAGCCCCCACGCATTGGGGAAAAGGGCGACATCGTGCTTGAAACCGGCTTCGTGATTACCATTGAGCCGGGAGTTTACTTCGAAGGCTGGGGCGGAATCCGGATTGAAGATACGGTGGTAGTGACGGAATCCGGCTGCGAGGTGCTGACCCCCACGACGAAAGAGTTGATCGAGCTATAGCGCGGGTGGCGTGGGCTTCCGTGTCACGCGCTCCCCTACGATCTTTCCAGCAACCCTCGATCCCATTTCGCCAGATTCGCCCCGGCTTCGTACGAACTCTGCAGGAATTCGAGCAGCGCGTCGTCCGGTGAAGCTTCGGCCCGCAGATCCTCATATTTCAGAATGAACTCTCCCAGCGCGGAGTTGTAGCCGGCGGAAGGTGGCTGGATCTTCGCCGCGTCCAGGCCCGCGGGCGCTGGGGCAGAATAGCAGTAGAACGCGGCATCGCCAAAGCCTCCGTTCCCTGGCCAAAATCCCGCGCTGATCACCTCATGCGAGTAAGCCTCTCGCGTAATCGCGTCCGCGCCCTTGCGAGCCGGAGCGCGGCGTCCCGAGAAACGCGTGACCGCCAGATCGAAACTTCCCCAGAAGAAGTGAACCGGGCTGATCTTTCCCACGAATCGCGACGAAAACTGCTGAAAAATTTCATCGCTCCTCACCAGCACGCGCCAAAAACGATGCGCGGCGTCCGGGTCGTACGAGGCATGTACACGGTCCTCCTCAAACGGAATCGGGTCTTTCAGTTCCACAGGCACCGGGTGGATCTTCACCGCGACGCCCAGGGCTGCCAGACTCCGCTGGTAGTTGCTGTAAAACTCCGCCACCGTCTGCGCCTTCAGCGGCGTCGCGAGGCAGGCGCCGTCACTCAGCCGGAAGCGCAGATCGTGGCTCACGAAGTCGAACTCAATCTCCAGCAGTTCGGCGCCATATGGCATCGCCGCGGTGCTGAGGCCGCGTGCGCTGACATAAAGTGGAACGTTCCACCAGTGGGCCTGCAGGGGGCTCAGCGCCAGGCGCGTCTTGCCCACAATCTGCGTCCACATGTGCAGCGTGTCCGCGGTTGCGCTCCAATCCGCCCAGTTCAGCTCAGGCCAAAGATCTGCGGCGTTGTTCGCGTGTTTCATTAACGGGTCCTTTCTGGTCATTCCACCACCTGCGTGCTTCAACTGCTAACATCTAGACTAGAATGCACTCCCGCCGGAACTTCATCGGCACCGTCGCCACGGGACTCGCCGGAACGCTCGCTCCGAGCGTTCTGGGCGCAAACGAGCGCGTCCGCATCGGCATCATCGGTGCAGGCGACCGAGGGATGCAGATTCTGCGCGAGGCCGCGGCGTGTCCCGGTACGCAGGTCGTCGCTCTTTGCGACATCTACAATAACCGCCTGGAAACAGCAGGCAAAGAATTCCCGAAAGCGCAGCGCTATTACGATCACCGGCTCATGCTGGAGAACCCCGCGATCGACGCCATTCTGGTGGCCACGCCGCAGCACCTGCACGCGGAACACTTCGTCGCCTGCATGGAAGCCGGCAAACACTGCTACCAGGAAAAGACGATGGCCTTCACGGTGGAACATGCCAAGCGCATGCGGCTGGCCTATCAGGGCGCGCATGGCAAGCTCACGGTCCAGATCGGGCACCAGGCCTGTTCTTCCGGTCACGTGACGGACGCCGCGCAGTTTCTGGCTTCGGGCCGCGTGGGAAAAGTGACGGCCATTCACGCGCACATGTTCCGCAATACGCCTCACGGCAAGCCGCAGTGGGCGCGGCCGGTCTCGCCCGACATGACGCCCGAATCCATTCTGTGGCCTTCTTTCCTGGGCTCGGCCTCGCCGCATGCTTTCGACGCGAATCGCTACGTCAACTGGCGATTTTTTTGGGATTACTCGGGCGGCAACGTCTACGAGAACATGTGTCACCAGGTGGCTTTCTGGTACAAGGTAATGAACTTGCAGATTCCAAAATCGGTGAACATGACGGGCGGCATCTATCTTTGGAAAGACGGCCGCGAGGTGCCCGATACCATGGCCGTTGCGATGCAGCAGCCGGAAGAGATTCTGTTCAGTTGGGACTCGGGATTCGGCAATAACGAGTTAGGCGTCACCGAGGACGTGTTGGGTACCGACGGCACCATTTCCCGCAGCCAGCAGATTCGGTATGAGCCGCAAAAGGTGAACCTGAAAGACGTGCCTGAGAGCGTGGGAACCGCGCCTACCGCACCGCGGGCTCACATGCAGGATTTCCTGGAATCGATCCGCAGGAACAAGGCGACGAACTGTCCTTTCGAGTTAGGCTTCAAGGTTTCCATCGCCTGCCGGATGGCGGTTGAAAGTTATCTCCAGGGCCGTACCGTGCACTGGGATTCCACACGCGAAGAAATCATCTAGTTATGGACTTTGATTACACGCCGGAGCAGAACCAACTGCGCCGGGAAGTTCGCGACTTCGCTACCCGCGAGATCGCTCCGAATGTGCTTGAGTGGGACGAGAACCAAACCTTTCCGCTCGAGGTGATCAAGAAGCTGGGGAAGCTGGGCTACCTGGGCTCGATCTTCCCGGAAGAATATGGGGGCGCCGGCCTCGGCTACGTCGAATACTCCATCATCATCGAAGAGCTTTCGCGCGTGGATGGCTCTGTGGGTATCATTCTGGCCGCGCATACTTCGCTTTGCAGCAATCACATCTACAAAGCCGGCAGCGAAGAGCAGAAGCAACGCTATCTTCCGAAGTTGACGACGGGCGAATGGATCGGCTGCTGGTCGCTCACCGAGCCCGAAGCGGGATCGGACGCCGCCGGCACACGGACCACAGCGGTGCGAGAGGGCGAGAGCTGGTTAGTGAACGGATCGAAAACCTTCACGACGAACGCGCATTACGCGGACGTCTGCGTGGGTATGGCGGTGACGGAGCGTTCCGCTTCCCAGCATGGTATTTCCGCTTTCATTTTCGAGAAAGATACGNNGAAGTGCTTTTCAATAACTGCCGTTTGCCGCAGAATCAGATGCTGGGAAAGATGAACGAGGGCTTTATCGACAGCTTGCGCATTCTGGATGGCGGCCGCGTATCGATCGCCGCGCTTTCGATCGGCATGGCCCAGGGTGCGTACGATGCCGCGCTCAAGTATTCCAAGCAGCGGAAGCAGTTCAACCGGCCGATCTCCGAGTTTCAGGCCATACAGAACAAGCTGGTGGATATGGCGGTGCAAATTGACGCCTCACGCCTGCTGACTTATCGCGCCGCCACAATGCTGGATGCGGGCAAGAGAGTGACGCGCGAATCGGCCATGGCCAAGCTCTTCGCGTCCGAGGCCGCCGTGAGTATCGCGAATGAAGCGGTGCAGATTCACGGGGGTTACGGGTTCATCAAGGACTACCCGGTAGAGAAGTTCTACAGGGATGTGAAGCTGTGCACCATTGGCGAAGGGACTAGCGAGATTCAACGGCTGGTGATTGCGCGCCAGTTGCTGAAGGATTAGTTCACCGACGTGAACGGAAAGCCGATCCATCTTCCGATGCCGGCCGTGCGGGTGGACGCGTTCGCGGTGCTTCCCAAGTCGCGCGGCGCGGGTTTGGCATGGGACTATCTTCCTGGAGCGGAAACGGCAGCAAAGAAGGCGTGATTACGCGCAATGGACAGTAGGGCGTCAGGACCGGATTTCAAGCCTGATGCAGGTGTGCATGGTGAAGCATTCTCGGCACAGTCAAACCGGAGATGGGCAAACTCCTGATTTGAAAGAGCTTTATTTTGGTGGACGGCATGGGGTTCGAACCCACGACCCCCACGTTGCGAACGTGGTGCTCTCCCAACTGAGCTAGCCGCCCACTACTAAACAATTCAATATATCACGCGAAGCTTTTCCGGCTGGGCGCTAGGCCGCAGCCGTTGCTGCGCGGTCGTCCGAGGAGTTCGCGCCATCGGGCGCGCCTCTACGCCGCCGCTCCCAGTAGCGCTTCATGCGTTCGGAAACCGCCTTCCGGTCGCCATCGTCCATGAACTTCCGGCCGCGCCGCTTGGGTCCGGAAGGATCCTCTAACTCCAGGCTTTCCAGCGCCTTGATGATGCTGTCGAGCCGGGCCCGTTCTAAACGCAATTGATTGATAACTCTGTAGATATCCATAAGAGCGTATCCATAAAAAGCGTCCCGCCCCTCTGGCGGGAAGGGACGCAAAGTTGCCTATCATTCTTATCAGAATTGTCCAGCTTATACCGAGTAAGCGTATTATCTGACTAAGAAGGGCCATTTGCCGACGAAATAAAAATGCATTCTTACAGAGAGTAACCACCAGATGACTCCGAATACTAACACAGCGAGTATAGCGAAAAACAAGACCTTGCCCCAAGGAAATTTCTTGCCTTCCCGGCTCAGGACAAGCAGGTAACTCGCAAACACGCCGACAAAGAACAACAGAATCATGGGGGTAGCGAAAAGCAGCAGATTGAAAACGTCGGGCGTGGGCGTGACCACGGCGGCGATGATCGTGATGATCAGGATGGCGTAGCGGCTGTGGCTGATCAGGAACTTCGGGGTGACGATGCGAAGCAGAGTCAGGAAGAAAATCAGGATCGGCATTTCAAAGACCAGCCCGATCCCTAAAGTCACGTTGACGAACAGGTCAAAGTATTCGTTAATCGAAACCATAGGGGTTACGTGGACGTTCCGGCCAACCCCTAAGAGGAACGTAAGTCCGTAACGAAAAGCCACAAAATAAGCGAACAACCCACCCGTAATGAACAGGCCCGCGGTGCTGACAACAAAAGGTACGGCCCACTTTTTCTCGCGTTTGTAAAGACCTGGAGAAACAAAGGCCCAAACCTGATAGAGAAGCCAGGGCGAAGCGATAAAGATGGAAGTCAGGACCGGTACCTTGACCCAGATCACATTGAAGCCTTCCATGGGACTAATCTGAGTCAGATTGGGAGGGTTGATACCCAGACTGGTCAGCGCCTTGACGGCTGGCTGACTCACGACATCCCACAGTTGGCGGCAGAAGGTGAGGCTGAGAACGAAAGCCACGCCAAATCCGGCGACGGCGTAAAAGAGGCGGACGCGGAGTTCCTCAAGGTGTTCGAGAAAGCTCATGCGCAGCATCCCCGGCTCTTCACCGTCTCCGCCGTCTCCTCCGTCACCGCCGCCCGGCGGCGGCAAACGCCGGAACCCGCCGGTCCCCCCGGCTTTAGGAGCTGGCGAGCTGAGGGCCGGGGTTGGCGCGAACGGCATGGGGTTAGCGGGCTGGGAGGTTCCGTAGGTGTAGTCACTACTGGAGTACGCGTTGTCGTTCACTTGCTCGACGAGCGATGGGTCCGCGTGCTCGTTCGACCCGGTAGACAAAGCTCCGGTTTCGGGAGGCGTCGCTCCCTGGCGTTCTTCGGTTGAATCCATCCGTTAGCTCGTTGCGCTTTCTTGTCGAACCGGTTCGTGATCCGAAACAGCTACGCCAGCCCCCTCGTGCATAGAACCATTGGGGAGAGAACCATTGGCGATGATTCCCGGAGCAGGCGTAACGGTGAGTGCGGATTTTTCCGTGGTTGACGTCGATTCAGCGCCCGGAGCTGCGGATGCGCCTTCAGTGGAACCTTGGGTTAGCTGGGCTGGGCCAGGGGGTAATTCGGTGGAGTACGAACTGGTGGTGTCGTAGGCCGAATAATCATAGTTATAGGAATCCTGGAAGTGGGATTTGGCCGTCTCTTTCAACCCCTCGGTCTCGCGCTCCAGGTTGCGCATCTCGCGATCGAAGGTCGATTTCAGCTCAGCCGTGGCTCTCCGGTATTCGGTTAGCGCTTTGCCGATCAGGCGCCCGAGCTCGGGTAGCTTCTTCGGACCAAACAGAAGAAGTGCGAGCAGAACGATAAACGCGATTTCCGGCCCACCAAGGGAACCCATCGATACGACCTCTACGTTGATTGTATTCCAACCGGATCGTCTTCCAGAACGCAGACCTCCGGCAGATTGCGGTAGCGCTGCGCGTAGTCGAGCCCGTATCCCACCACGAATTCGTCCGGGATACTGAATCCGACGTACTTTACATCCACGGGGCGCAGCCTCCGGTCGGGCTTGTCGAGCAGCGCGGCTATCGCCAGAGATTTGGGATTGCGCTGCGTCAGAACGCGTGTGAGATACGTCAGGGTGACGCCGCTGTCCACGATGTCCTCGACGATCAGAACGTGCGCGCCCTCAATCGATATATCCAAGTCCTTGGTGACCTGAACCTGACCCGAGGAACTCTTCTCCCGCCCGTAGCTGGAAATCCCCATGAAGTCCAGGAAGGCATCGCGTTTGATGGCGCGAGCCAGGTCGGCGTGAAAAATTGTCGCTCCTTTGAGGATGCAGATCAGGTAGAGAATGCCATCGGGGTAATCCCGGTTGATTTCTGAACCCATTTCGGCGATCCGGGTTCGAATCTGCTGTTCAGAGATGAGCGGACGAAGGGGCATGTGCCGTAGTGTACACGCCCCACCGCTGTGATTCTCAGCCCGTGTTCCTAGGGCCGGCTGGCTGCTGTGGTCCGGTCGGTCTCATGCAGTGTCCGGTTGTATTCGTCGTACTGGCGTTCGGCCTCGTCACGCGCGATTCCGTACCGCTCTTGAATCTTTCCGACCAACTGATCTTTCTTTCCGCCGATGGTTTCCCAGTCGCTGTCCGTCAATTTGCCCCACTTCTCACGGGCCTTGCCAACGAACTGCTTCCAATTTCCACCTATTGTGTCGCTGTTCATAACAGCCTCCTACGGCCCTCTCATGCACGCAGATTGCCGTTTGACCTAATCGGAAGACGCGGCGGCAGCCGTTTCCTGGGGTGGCGTGGGCTTCCGGGCGCGCGTGCGACGGGGTGGTGGCGCTGCTTCGGCCTCGGCGTGAGTCAGAGCACTCCCTCTGCGGCTGCGTAACTCGGCAAGTTTTTCCAGGGCTACCATCACCTGATCGATCGATTCCAGTTCCGCGCGCAGTTCCGCGATCACCTGCTTCAAATCCATCACATAAGAATACGGCAAGAGGGCGCTTCAGTAAAGGCTCCATCGTTCCTCTCTGCGACAATAAAAGGAAGTGTGACCGCGGGCCTGTGGTTTCAGGGCCTTCCGCGTGAAAAACCAGCGTGAAATATCAAACTGACATACATTCGACTGACGCTTTCGTCCCGGGCTTTGGACTGGGATTCGAAGATCTCTACCATCCAGGGGGTCTGGCGAAGCTGGATCACGCTTTTCTGAACGAACTTCGGGAAGCCGACGGCAAGCTGGCTGAGGATTTGGAAGCCGTGCGAGGAGAGCCCGCGTCGCTGAATACGAGGCAGCGCTCCGAGTTGATCGTTAACCTCGCGCCGCACGTGGAGGACTTCATCGGCAAGCTCTTCGGGATCGAACGCGAGTTGGGAGATCTGGAGGCGCGGCATCATGAACTTGCTCCTTTGTATTCCGTAAAGCGCCGGTTCGTGCAGCGCAAGGCGTTGGTGGGCCAAACCGCGGAGACTGCGGCTTGCATAAATGGCGCGGCGCTGGCCTGTGAACTGGAGACGCTTTTCGAAGAACCGCTCACCGAGATGAGCTTTGCGCGGCACGTGAGCCGGTGGCTCGAGAACGAATCCACTCACGTTGGGCATCTCCAGACAGCGGCCAGCTACGCGGCGTGGGCGGTGTTGACTCCGGCAGGAAAAGCGCGACACAAGCACGGCGTGCTTTTCAAAACGCCGCACAAGCTGGATATGCAGCACCTGGTTCCGGCCGAAGCGCTGGAACGGAACGGGCTGGCGCAATTGGGATTTGCGCCGGACCGCGGACGGCACAGGGAGGGCTTTGCGCTCACTGATGCGGGGACGGATCTGACGGGCGCGCTCGACCAGGCGCATTACTGCATCAAGTGCCACAACCAGGGCAAGGATAGCTGCTCGACCGGTTTGAAGGAAAAGGACGGCTCGTTCAAATCCAGCGTATTTGGCGTAAAGCTGGCGGGGTGTCCGCTCGAAGAGAAGATCTCCGAGATGAACCAGGTGAAGGAACAGGGCAATCCGGTGGGGGCGCTGGCCGTCATCGCGATCGACAATCCCATGGCGGCAGCGACGGGTCACCGGATCTGCAATGACTGCATGAAATCCTGCATTTTCCAGAAGCAGGAGCCTGTGGACATTCCCCAGGTGGAAACGCGAACGTTGAAGGACGTGCTGGAACTGCCGTGGGGCTTTGAAATCTATAGCCTGCTGACGCGGTGGAATCCGCTGGATTTCGAACGGCCGTTTATGCTTGCGAAATCCGGCTATAAGGTGCTGGTGGTGGGGCTGGGCCCGGCCGGCTTTACCCTTTCGCATCATCTGATGAACGACGGACACACCGTCGTGGCAGTGGACGGGTTGAAGATCGAGCCGCTGCCGGCGGAACTGTCCGGCGTGGATGCTCACGGCCGGCGACATCCGTTCCAGCCGCTGCGCGATATTTCCGAGATCTACGAGCGGTTGGACGACCGCGTGATGGCGGGCTTTGGCGGCGTTGCCGAATACGGAATCACGGTCCGGTGGAATAAGAATTTCCTGAAGGTGATCCGCCTGCTGCTGGAACGGCGCGCGGAGTTCAGCATGTTCGGTGGAGTGCGGTTCGGCGGCACGTTGACGATTGACGACGCCTTTGCGGCGGGGTTCGATCATATTGCGCTGTGCGCGGGCGCGGGCCGGCCTACTGTGATCCCCATGAGTAACGGGTTGGTTCATGGCGTTCGCCAGGCATCCGATTTCCTGATGGCGCTACAGCTCACGGGCGCCGCGAAAACGGAGTCATTGGCGAACCTGCAGATCCGCATGCCGATCGTGGTGATTGGCGGCGGGCTGACGGCCATCGATACGGCGACAGAATCGCTGGCCTACTACGTGGTGCAGGTGGAGAAGTTCCTTACGCGTTATGACCGGCTGGTGGAAGAACGCGGCGCGCGCGCGGTGCGCAAGACCTGGACGGCGCAGGAAACGCTGGTGGCGGACGAATTCCTTTTGCATGCGCGGGCGATTCGCGCGGAGAGAGCGCAGGCTGCGCGTGAGGGACGCGAGCCGCGGCTGATGGACCTTTTGAACGCGTGGGGCGGCGTGACCATCGCTTACCGGCGCCGGTTGATCGATGCTCCCAGCTACACGCTCAATCACGAAGAAGTGGCCAAGGCATTTGAAGAGGGTGTGCGTTTCGCGGAGTGCGTGACGCCGGAATCGGTGGAAGTGGATTCTTACGGGGCGGCCGCGGCCTTGCGCCTGAAGCGGAGCCCGTCCGGAGAAGCCGTGGTACTACCCGCCAAAACGATTCTTGTTGCCGCGGGCACGCAGCCGAACACCGTTCTGGCGCGCGAAGACGAAGAGAACGTCACGCTGGATGGCCGCTATTTCCAAGCGGTGGATGAAGAGGGAAATCCGGTAAAGCCGGAGCGGTCAGCCAAGCCGCGCAAGGTGCAGGTATTGATGTCGTTGCGTCCGGACGGGCGCGCCATCAGCTTTTTCGGCGATCTGCACCCGAGCTTCTCGGGGAATGTGGTGAAGGCCATGGGGAGCGCCAAACAAGGATATCCGGTGCTGACGCGCGTGATGGCGCGGACCGAGCCGTTTGGACCCGCTCCGGAAAAGCTGGTCGCTCGTTTGAACGATGAACTGCGTCCGACGGTTCACCAGGTGATCCGTTTGACGCCGAATATCGTCGAGATCGTGGTGCGCGCTCCCATCGCCGCGCGGGCGTTCCAGCCGGGACAGTTTTACCGCCTGCAGAATTACGAAACGCTGGCGGCGCGGACGGAGCAGACGGTGCTGGGTATGGAAGGCCTGGCGCTGACTGGTGCTTCCGTAGATTTGGAAAAGGGGTTCCTTTCGACCATCGTGCTGGAGATGGGCGGATCTTCGGACTTATGCGCACTGTTGAAGCCGGGCGAACCGGTGATCCTGATGGGGCCTACGGGAACGCCCACGGAAACGCCGGGAAAGGAAACCGTGCTGCTGGCCGGCGGCGGTCTCGGCAACGCGGTGCTGTTCTCCATCGGCCAACAATTACGGGCGTCGGGTTCGCGCGTGATCTATTTCGCGGGTTACAAGAAGATCATCGACCGCTATAAGGTGGAGGAGATCGAGAAGGCTTCGGACTTGGTCGTATGGTGCTGCGATGAAGCGCCTGGGTTCACACCGGACCGTGTGCAGGATAGCGCGTTCGTGGGCAACATTGTGGAGGCGATGGCCGCCTATGGGCGCGGGGATTTGGGTGAAGGCGCCGAGGAAGCACAGATTCCCCTGAGCGCGGTGGACCGGCTGATCGTGATCGGATCGGACGGCATGATGCGCGGCGTGCAGCAGGCCCGCCATGGCATTCTTCGGCCATTTCTGAAGCCGGATCATCACGCGATCGGCAGCATTAACTCTCCGATGCAATGCATGATGAAGGAGATTTGCGCACAGTGTTTGCAGATGCATAAAGACCCAGTGACCGGCGAGGAGACGGTGGTGTTCTCGTGCTTCAACCAGGACCAACCGCTGGATCATGTGGAGTTCGATAGCTTGCGGAAAAGGCTGTCGCAAAACGGCGCGCAGGAGAAGTTGACGAAGTTGTGGATTGACCATTGTCTAAGGACGATTGGGGTGCGCGAGGCGTATGTGGGGAATCCGCTGGAGGTGATTGAGACTGGGGCGCAGGTAGGGTAGCCTTTGCGCCGCGATGCACAATCGTACATACTAGAGCAGTGGGGTTCGAGTGGGATGAATCTAAGGCTGACGCGAATCTGCACAAGCATGGCATCGATTTCGCCGACGCTGTCACCGCGCTCGAGGACGAAATGGCGCTCACGATNNATCGACGCGCTTGGCCGCCTCGCTGTTGTGGTGTACACGTGGCGCGAAGACAACATCCGACTCATTTCAGCGCGCGCGGCAACCTGACGAGAAAGAGACCAATACGGAGCCCAACGATGAAGCAAGAATACGATTTCTCCAAGGCTAAGCGCGGCGCGGTCATCAAGGCCCCGCCCGGAAGGACACGCATCACAATCCGATTGGACAATGGCGTAATGGCTTGGTTCCGAGAGCAGGCGCATGCTTCCGGCGGGGCCAGCTACCAGAACTTGATCAACGAAGCGCTCGTGCAGCATGTAGCGACCGCAAAGGAACCGCTGGAAAGCACGCTACGCCGAGTGATTCGCGAAGAACTACACACATCTGGGTGAGTCCACGACCGCTCGCACGCGGGTGTTGGACAACCAAAGCCGCCTGAAAGGGCGGCCGCCGGCAAAACTGCGACCCTACCTTTCTACCCGCGTCCCGGAACCACATCCACCTGCAACATCGGGTCTGCGGCCGGGACATACGTTTCCGGAAAACCAAGCTCGCGCCGTACAATATTACAGCCCTGGGCAATCGCACTGGCTTTATAAAACGCAATCTCACGGTTACAGCCTTGCCGCCCAAACCCGCAGTCGCTCGAAACAATCAAATGGTCCGCGGGAATATACTTCAGCGCCTTCCGGATCTCGCCAGCCACGTCCTCGGGCCGATCGGCTTGCAGCACCCGGTGACTCACCGCGCCAATACAGATCTTCTTCTTCAGATCGTTCTTGAAAGGCGCGAATAGTTCGATATCGCGCTGGTTGCGGTCTTTCATTTCGAGAGTCCAGACATCGCCGCGGCACCGCTCCAGGTAGATCTCGATGGAGTTCGCGTAACTGGTGTCTTCCATCACACGCTGCATATTTGGATTGCCCCAGCAGGTGTGGATCCAGAGCTCGACATCATCCAGCCCCTGCACCTCGCGATTAAACGCGTCCACCATGAACTTCACCTCTTCATGGTCCTTGCCGTAGGTGTTGGCCATGAAGTGGAAGGTGGGCTCCTCAATTTGGATGCAGCGGCACCCGGCATCGCGCAGGGCCAGCAGTTCCTTGTTCATGGCTTCGGCCATGTCCCAGATCACCTGACGCTTGTCCTTGTACTTCGGGGTGTGGATGTCCAGGAACAGCGCCATCACCTGGGAACAGCAAGTTCCGAACTTCACCGGCTTGCGAGTCTTGGCCTGAGCCAGACGCCATAGCTTCGCGTAATCCAGCGAGCGGTGTTCGATCGTGTCCACTACGTGCGGCCAGCGCCATCCCGTGTAGATTTCGTTCAGCAGTGTGCCGGGCGGGTAGTGCAGCCAAGGCGCTGTGGTCTCCTCCGGTTGAAGGTAGTCGCCCTCGAAGCCGGCCCAGCGCTGCAGAGGATAGTGGTGCCAGGCGCGGCCGGCGAGATCCTCATCCACGTGGAAATCACCGTGACTCAGGATGTCGAGCCCGGCCCGTTCCTGTTCGCTGATTACCACGGACAGCGCGTCCTGGAACTTCTCGCGGAAGCGAACGTCGAGCATGCAGGTGTCGAGCGGCTTGCCCCACATGGAGACGTCAAACCAGCGCGGGCGCGGGAATGATCCGGTGGTGGTGCTGGGAAGCGTGAGTCCGGCGGTAGCGGTGAACATGGGTACCCTCCGCTACATAATATATCCGGAGGCTTACCGCACCTTCAGCTTTTTCAAATCGCTCTCATAATAGGTTCCGCCCGCCCCACCCGTGTCCCGGTGCTTCTCAATAAAGCCGATCAGACGCTGCCGGACCGCCTCCGACTCCGGAAACTTCCGATTGGTCCAGAAGCACTGAGCCGGATCAAAGAATCCGAGGCGCGCCAGAAACCGGATGCCCCAGCTATTGTCTTCCTCGATCGAGTCGCTGCTCCCCGCGTCCCCTTTGAAAGACCCGTCCGGCTGTAGCGATTCCCGCAAACACCAGTCCAACATCTTGCGGATCTCCACCACCGCTGCGTGCCTTTGCGGTTCGCGCATTGATGGCCATGCCGAACGAAACAGCGTCACCACGTCCATATTGTTATGGTTCGAATAGCCGCCATCTTCCAGCCATCCGACCGGGTAGTCCATATCCTTCACGGCCAAGAGGTGATCGATCACACGATTCAGTTCCGAAACCTGACCTGGCAAATACGAGATCACATGAAACGTCATGCTCAAATCGTCGACAAACTCCGCACGGCCATTCCGCATGTAGGTTTGGCCCCACCAACCGGTCTGCGGGTTTCTCAACCGGTGCAGCACCAGATCCATAAGAGCGTCCTTCAACTTCGGGTGCCAGGGATAGTAAGCTGGCTTTCCGTTGACGATCAGGCGAGTCAGGTTGGCCAGCGACTCGTTCAATTCCCGTCGGTTGTCGCGGCCCGTCCGAGGAATGTCGGAAACAGCCACATTTTCGAAGTACTCCTGCAGTTTTTCCGGCGAATTCACGCGATCGAAAAGCCTGAGCTTGTCGCGGGGAATCTCTCCTGCATTCGAAGGCCTGGTCAAGTGGTCGTAAGTTGCGTTTACTTTGAAGAACCATTCGTCATGGCAACTTCCCCAACCGCCGTCGGAAGGGTCCTGGTGAGCGGCGGTCGCCTCCCGTTCGGGATGCGCCAGCACTTTCTCCAGGTCATCCAGTCGCTTGTCAAGCTTGTCCAGGTCCATTGAGGAGCCGGCAAGCCAACCGATTTCGGACAGAATCTGATGGGAGCACAAAGTATCCTGACCGGCGGCTTCGCGAGTTTCTACCCGGGCCCTCAATGCCGAAATGCGCCTGTGTTGCCCGTAGTAACGCTCGCGAAAGCCAGGGGTGGTGCGTGTCAGGTAATCGATAAACTCCCGTCTCTCGGTGGCGCCCACGTTCAAGTCGCTGGCTGGTACGTCCGCAGCCGCGAGACGATCGGCGCTGAGAAGCAGCAGCCCGCAGACCACCAAATGCTTGCCGGCTGCGCAATTCGGTATCATCATTCAAATCCAATGAACAGACTTCTGCTCGCTTTCCTGCTTGCCGCATCTGCCCTGCCGCTGCTCGCGCAAGGCTCCCCGCCTCACGCCTCGGCTGATTCGCCCTATGCCATGGAATTCTATTACAAGACTCAATGGGGCCATCAACAGGAATTCCTGCAGCTCTTCCTCAAGAACCACTATCCGCTGCTGCAGAAGCTGAAAGAAAGCGGGCGCGTCCTATCGGTGAAAATCGAAACTCCCGCCAACCACTTGCCCGAAGATGCACGGTGGGATTACCGGGTCACCATCCGCTTCAAGAACTCAACCCTGGCCACCACCGCTAACCCGGAGGAGGAATCCCTGATCAAACAACTCTGGCCCGACCAGGAAACATACAAGCGTGAGGAACAGAGGCGCTTTGAAATCCTGCTGGCGCATTGGGACGTGCCTATCACCGACATCACGCCCCGGTAATTACTCAGCGCGTAGAGTATCCACGGGATTCGTTCGCGCGGCACTGCGTCCCGGCAGATACGCAGCCGCCAGCGCGACCACCAGCAGGCCGGCTATCGCGGCAAGAAAAGTCGCAGGATCATTCGGACCCACTCCGTACAACATCTCGCCCGCGGCGCGCAGCAGAACAAGTCCGCAGCATGCTCCGATCGCGCACCCCAGCAGCGTCAAACGCGCCGTTTGGCCCAGCACCATCCCGATCACCTTCCCCGCGTCCGCTCCCAGCGCCATGCGAATCCCGATCTCACGCCGACGCCGCGCCACTTGAAACGCCATCACGCCGTAGATCCCCACCATACCCAGCAGCAGCGCCTGTGCGCCGAAGAAGCCGGCCAGCGTCGCCATCAGGCGCTCCCGCAATAGCGAGCGCGCCACATGATCGTCCAAACTCACGACATTCACCGGCCTCAACGCGCCATCCATGCGCGCCAACGCTGCCGCAATCGCCGCCGAACCGCCGCGCGTCCGCACCGCAAATGTATAGGAATCGGGCCCTGTCGGAACCTGCGCGGTGGTCATGTACACGGTCCGCGGAAACGCGCCGCGCAGACTTTCATACTTCACGTCTTTCACCACTCCCACAACTTGGTAGTGCGTGCCTCGCTCCGGACCCTCAAACGCCAACCATTTCCCGATCGGAGACCGGCCCGGAAACGCGTGGTTCGCGAATGCTTCGTTGATCACGGCCACGCGGGGCGATTCATCCGTATCCCGCATGTTGAATTCGCGCCCCATCACGACTGGAGTGCGAAAGGTCTTGAAGAAATCAACGCCGACGGAATTGATATGCGCCACGTCGTCTTCGCTTCTTGCGGAATCCTTACCTTCCACCAAAATACCGCCGTCCCAACCGCCCCCGCTGATGGGAGGAAACATCACGACCGTCGCGGACTCAACCCCCGGCAACGCTTCCAACTCCGCAGGCACGCGAGTCTCCATGCGTTGAAACTGTTCCCGCGTGTAGCCCAGCCGTTTCGCATTGGTCGAAAACAGTGTCACTCCATGCCTGTCAAAGCCGGCATTCACCGCATACATGTTCAGCAGCGTGCGGCCAAATAAGCCGGCGCCGATCAGGAGCAGGACCGAAATGGCCATCTGAGTCACGATCAGTGTCTTCCCCAGGAACCAGCGGCTGGCCCGGATTTCCGACAACACGTGCCAACAAAGCCCGGGCTGGAAGCTTTGCCGCAAAGTCTGCACCGCGGGAGCCAGACTGAACAGAACGCAGGCGACCAGGGATACAATCACCGCGAACAGCAGCACGCGCCCGTCCGGCGCAACATCCAGCAGCATGCGCGGGCCGCCGTTTGACATCATCAATACCAATCCCTCGTCGAGAACGTAGGCCATCGCCACTCCCAGCGCGCCGCCCGCCAGGGCAAGCAGCAGCCCTTCCGTCAGCATTTGCCGGACCACGCGCCCCCGTCCCGCGCCAATCGCCAGGCGCACCGCAATCTCCGCGTGCCGCGTGGCCGATTTGGCCAGCAGCAGGTTCGCCACGTTGGCGCAAGCCAGCAGCAAAACCAGAGCCACGGTGCCCATCAGGATGATCAGTGGTGCGCCAAACTGCCTCCGTACATCGTCGAATCCGTTGCCACCAGGCGCCAATGCAACATAGTCATTCAGGCGCGCCCGGCGGTCGCGATCCTGCTGGTCCTTTCGCGCGTCCGCCGCAACGATGTTCGCGAATACTTTCCGCGCTTCCGCCCGCGCTTGGTTGATCCCCAGACCCGTCCTCAGCCTGCCCATCACCGACAGCCAGTTGTAATCGGGCTCGCTCAACCATGAGTCTCCCCCGCGAACCTGAGCGTCCATCGTGAGGGGCACGGTGATGTCCGGCTCCGCGCCCACCACCGTACCGAAGAAGTCGCGCGGCATGACGCCGATGATGGTGAACTCCGTATTGAGCCGGCGAAATGTCTTCCCGATCACCGCCGGATCTGAGGCGAAGTGAGCCACCCAATAGCGATAGCTGATCACCGCGACCGCATTGGCGCCCGGCACACGATCCACCGAATCGTCGAAAGTACGGCCCATCGCGGAGCCCACGCCGAGAACCCGGAAATAGTATCCCGAAACCAGATCGAAATTCGCCGCCTCAACGCTTCCATCAATCCTGATATCGGCTCCGTTGAGCTTGTAATGCGCGAGCAAGCCGTCAAAACTGCCAAGCTCCTTTTGGAACGACTGGAACAGAGGATAGGAAATGTACGCGGCCCCAAAAGGCGGATGAAACCTCGTAATCTGCACCAGACGCTGCGGTTCGCGCACCGGCATCATGCGAAACATCACACGATCCATCAGGCTGAATATGGCCGTATCCGCGCCGATGCCCAGCGCCAGTGACAGGATCGCGAAGCAGGCGAATGCCGGGTTGCGCCGGAGCATACGCAGGCCATATCGGCAATCCCGCAGAAAGTCTTCGAGCCAGCCTGTGCCGCGCGCGTCCCGGCAAGCTTCCGCGATTTGTTCCGCCCCTCCAAATTCGATGCGAACGCACCTGCCGGCTTCCTGACGATCCATGCCATCGTCCATCAGTTCCGCGATCCGCCGCTCGATGTGATAGCGGAGTTCCCGATCAAGCTCCCGCTCCATTCGATCGCGCCGGAAAAAGCGCTGCAGCCAGTTCATGAACCCGCCTCGCTCTTCATCACCAGCCGGACGGCCGCGCTCAGCCGCTGCCAGTTCTCGTCTTCCAACACAAGCTGTTTCGCTCCGGCTTTCGTGAGCGAGTAATATTTAGCTTCCCGGCCTGTCTCCGAGGTCTTCCAATCCGCCGACAACCATCTCCGGTTTTCCAGCCGGTGCAACGCGGGATAGAGCGATCCCTGTTGCACCTGCAGTACGTCTTTGGAAATCCGCTTCAGACGCGCGGCAATGCCATATCCATGGATCGGCTCCAACGCCACCACTCTCAGGACCAACATGTCCAGCGTTCCCTGGGGCAGGTCTGTCTTGGGTTTGCTCACTGGCACCTCACGCTTCTACATATACACCACGATAGGTAGAAGCGCAACCCATGCACCCCATAAACATTTCTGATCGGTGACAGGGTTCAACTAGTGGAAACCCATCAGACAATTTTCACCCCAGCTTCCCAGTTGTGCGCAAGCACACGGGCATATTCGATACTGCGGTTCTTACCGCGAATTCCGTAACCTGCTCTTCGTCTCGCTCATCTGTCTAGGTGAGTCGAAGAAAAGGAGTCCATATTATGAAAACGACAACTCAGGCTAAGGTATTAGTGTTATTTGCAGGCATCGGTCTATCTATCGCGTCCGCGAAGACCTACCACATCACCGTGTCCGACCACACTCAGGTGGCGGGTACACAGCTCAAGGCCGGAGACTATCGGGTCAAGGTAGACGGCACGGTCGCCACTCTCACCGGCGAGAACAACAAGAAGGTCGAAGCCACCGGAACCGTCCAATCCTCCGACCAGAAATTCCCGGAGACCGCTTTGGAAGTATCCCAGGGGACTGATGGCATGAACCACATCACTGCCATCGACCTCGGGGGCACCTCTACGAAACTAACCTTCAGCAACTAATCTTGAACGGGGCACGTGCTCGCGTGCCCTGTTTGCTTCAAATTTTCGTTCCTAACCTCTCTCTCTGTTGTTCGTCCAACGGAACGAGCGAGCAAAGGAAACAGCATTTATGCAAACGAGAACGCGAACGAAATTACTTGTTTTATTTGCCGGGGCGGCGGGCATGTGGATTGCCTCTGCGAAGAGTTACCGCATCATAGTTCCCGATCATACTGAGATGGCGGGTACGCAACTCAAGGCCGGCGACTACACCGTGAAAGTGGACGGCGCAAAGGCGGTTCTGATTGGCGAAGATGACAAGAGAGTGGAAGCAACGGGAACCATCCAAACCGCCGACCGGAAATTTCCGGAAACCACCTTGGAAATAAACAAGGGGAGTGACGGGATCAATCATGTCACTGCTATCGACCTTGGCGGCACCACCACCAGATTGACCTTCAGCAGATAAACGCCAGGCATTTCGGCGAAAATCTGTCGAAAATCGCAACAAGGCGGGGCCTAACTGTGATATAAGCATCGGAATGCCCAGGAGGGGCGTCACAGATGTTACTTGGTTCCACTGCCTTGGACGTTGCAATTGGCCTCGTATTCGTATACCTGGTATTGAGTTTGGTGTGCTCAGCCCTCAACGAAGGTCTTGAAAGCAAACTGAAATACCGGTCAAAGGATCTTGAGCAGGGAATTCGCGAGCTGCTGAACGCCACCTCGCCGGAGACCCAGAAGCTGGTAGCGACCCTCTACGACCACCCGCTCATCTCAGGATTATTCAAGGCCGACTACGCAGCTGCAAAGAAAAATTGGGACTTGCCCTCGTACATCCCCTCACGAAGCTTTGCTCTGGCGCTTATGGATATTGTGGCGCCAGGCAGCTTGAGCGCGACGACTCAGCCGGCGCCCCAGGCGTCTAATGGGGCGGTCGCGCCAACGCCGCCCAATAATTCGTTAGTCGCATTGCGGAGCGCCGCCGTAAGTTTTGCGACCGAGAATCAGAAGGTTTCCACCGCGCTCGTGGCTCTGATCGACTCAGCGGGGACCGACCCAAACCAAGCCCGGCAGAATGTCGAGAATTGGTTCAACAGTTCCATGGATCGTGTTTCGGGTTGGTACAAACGGAGGTCGCAGTGGTTCCTCCTCGGATTCGGTCTGCTCTTTGCCGTCGCCGCGAACGTGGACACGGTCGCGATTGTCAGGCTACTTTCCACCGATTCGGGCGTTCGTGACGCTCTAGTCGGACAGGCGACAGCTTACGCCTCGAATCACGCCGCAAATCCAAAGGAAGAATCCGCACCCGCCGGGGAGCCATTGAAAGCTCTGCGCGGTCTCGGGTTGCCGCTCGGTTGGGACAAATCGAACGCCGGAACCGTTCCACAATCCGACGACCCCATCGGGTGGCTGATGAAAATCATCGGCTTTGCTCTGACAGCCACGGCGGTGTCTCTTGGCGCTCCTTTCTGGTTTGACCTGTTAAACAAATTCATCCTCGTTCGGTCGACAGTGAAGCCGCCGACCACCGATCTTTCCGGAGTGGCAACTTCGTGATCGGATTTCACAGTACGATTCTTTTGCGCTCTATCTTGATAACGCTCTGTTTGATAACGCTCTGTTTTGCGTTTCCCGCTCGTGGGCAGACTGGGCGAGCGGCTGCGGCGTGCGGCGCTGAAACGAACTCAGCCGCCATGCGCATTTGCGAGAACGCGCGCTATGAGAAGGCGCAGCAAACCCTCAACTCTGTGTCCGCCGATTTGATGCAACATCTGGATGCGGCGGGCAAGAGGAAGCTGCGCCTCGCGCAATCGGCCTGGGTGCAATTCCGGCAGGCGAACGCGGATTTTCAGGCGGAAGTGGCCGGAGGCGGCACCATTGGTCCGCTCATCAGCGTGACGGTTATGGCCGATATGACGGAGGCCAGGGCGAGAGATCTGAAGAAGTCCTTGCGCGAATAGGGTTCTCAGGAGGAGAGAGATGGCTAATTTCGACGTGTTTTTACCAATCGTCCTGCAATTCGAGGGCGGTTACGTGGACGACCCAACAGATCCGGGCGGCGAGACGAACAAAGGCATCACCATGGAGACTTTTCAGCAATGCTCCCACCAGCTTCTTGGCGTCGACCCCACTTCGCAAAATCTGAAGGCGTTGACAAATGGGCAGGCGGGCATTATTTATAAGTCTCTTTACTGGAGTAAAACGCAAGGCGATTCGATCGCACAACAGGATCTCGCCAACATCGTGTGCGATTTTTTCGTGAATTCCGGCACGCATGCAACGAAGTTACTTCAGCATGTATTGAATAATATGGGAGCCAACATCGTGGAAGACGGAATGATCGGTCAGGCTTCACTGCAAGCTCTGGCAGGGTTTGACGAGGTTCAAGTCTATCGCCAGTACAAACAAGGGCGGGTTGCCTACTATCAGGCATTGGGCCAGACGTATCCTCAATTTCTGCAAGGGTGGCTCAACCGGGTCAATGCTTTTCCTGACCTTTAGAGTTATACTCGCTCCCAGAGGTAGTTGTTTTATGCAATATCGGTTGAGCGGGCTCCTCGTAGCCGTCCTCTGCGCCGGCGAAGCGCTTGCGCAAACTTCCGCTGTCTCCCCCCACCAGGGCCAGGGGAACTTTGCCGCACCCCCACCAGTCAATATGCGGTCGGTCAAGACCGGCGCACCGTACTCCGCGGATGAAGTCACTGAGAATGTGCAGACTCTGGCCGATGGTACCCACATCACCCGCACGAACGCGCCCACGAAGGTGTACCGTGATTCCGTCGGCCGCACCCGCAAAGAGCGGCCGCTTTTCCATGGTGATGCCAAGGCAGAAGCCTCTCCGGACTGGCCGCAGGTTATCGAGATCGTTGATCCCGTAGCGCAGTTCAAGTATGTTCTTGATGTCTCCGGTAAAGTCGCTCACCGACAGCAATTGCAGGTCGTTGAGCCCGAACCGCGAAGGCGGTCAGGCGCGATCGTCAAACCGGCGGCGCAAACAGGCGACGAAGCCAAACCGCAGACGAACTCCGAGAAGCTCGGCACGGAGACCATTGAGGGGGTACTCGCCGAAGGGACGCGGACAACGTTCATCTATCCAACCGGCTCGCAGAACAATGACCGTCCCATCACCGTCGTGACCGAAATGTGGATGTCCCCGGACCTGAGGGTGATGGTGCTGGACAAGCACAGTGACCCGCGCATGGGAGATTTCACGATGAAACTCACCAACATCACACGCGGCGATCCGCCGGCGACTTTGTTCCAGATACCGCCCGACTACACGGTGGTGGATGAGCCCGGCGCGTTCACCCTCAAATACTGAATTGCATCCTCACAGGTTGGGGTAGAACTCGAAGAACGCATCCAGTGATTGTTCGAGCTGTTTGCGGATTTCCTGCTCGGTGGCTCCCTCGATCAGATGCATTGCCACGGAGGCGCTTTTCCCGCCCTTCAGTTGAACGGGAGCTTCGCTGACGGATTCCAACTCCTCCGCGGGAAGCAGGCGCAGGCCATAAACCAGTGCCAGTTTCGGCATCAAATAAACATCTCTTCGTCCTGCGCCGCGCGGTATTGCGACCCGCCGTACATGGGATGTCGACCGCTTCCGCCCGTGGCATAGGTGTGAATCGCCGTTCGGACCCCCGCCACCACGCCGTCAATGTGTTGGAACGGACGCAAAACGGCGCTCTTCATCGCGACTGAGGCCTCTTGCACCTGCTCCACCGTCTCATCCACCGCGCCATCGAAGCGCGCGATCTTGATCTTGGCGCGCTCTCCAACGTCTTTGGAGATGTCCGCGTAACGCCGGGCTTCGGTAACCACCAGGCCCGAAACTTCGGTGGCGTCAGCGCTGATCTTCAAGATGCGCGGCTTGAGAATCGCTACCAGCTCCTGCGCATTCTGCGCGATCGGATTCGCAGCCCGCAAGACGGGCTCCAATTTCTCCATCAGCCGTTTCAAATACATAAGGAGTGCAAGCGACGTCATCCCCATGACCGCGAAAAACAGGGCCACGACAACAACGCCGCCCGCAACGACCCATCGGAAGGTCTCTTCAGACACGACTTTTCCCTCTCAAACCAACTAACTCGTCACGTGCTCGGCAACTTTGGGTTCGACCCGCTCGCGATAGGCCTGCTTACCCGCTTCCACAGCGTCGTTCAGCGTGTCCTTCTGGCGGTTGATCGCGCTCTTCCCCTTCTCGATCAGATCGTCCGCCGTGCCCTTCCAATCCGAACCCGCCTTCTTCAGATAGTCCGTTCCTTCGTTCGCTTTCGACTTGATGTAGCCGCGCGTCTCATCGCCGGACTTCGGCGCGAAGAGAATGCCAACGCCGATTCCGACTCCCAGTCCCAAAAGAAAATTGATCAATCCGTCCCTGTCCATGCCATTGCTCCTGTTTTGATTGAGTTTGTAACTAAAGTATACTCTGCGAAGATCAAAGAGCAGTTTAGGTTCCAACATTTTGCGTAAGCCAAAGCACAAACTTGCCGCCCAGGAATTATTTGACTTCGCCGTCAGATCCCTCGCGCGCCGGGCCCAATCAAGCGCGGAATTGCGCCAGAAACTGCGTGAGCGAGCGGCGGAAGAGGCTTCCATTGAGGAAGTTTTGGGCCGGCTGACGGAATACGGCTACCTGAACGACAAACGTTTCGCCGAAAATTACGCGGCATCACGGCTGGAAAACGAGCGGTTTGGACGCGCCCGTACGCTGAACGACCTGCGCACGCGCCGCGTTACCGGGCCCGTCGCCGACGCCGCCGTTGAGAACACCTACAAGGAAACCGACGAGACCGCCCTGGTGGAAGCCTACATTCGAAAGAAATTCCGAGCCACGCCTCGCGAGACCTTATTCAAACAAGACAAGGATCTCGCGGGTGCCTACCGCCGTCTCCTGCGGGCTGGTTTTCGGTCCGCGGTGATTGTGCCGGTGCTGAAGCGCTTCGCGAAAAATCCGGATCTGCTCGACGCGATTGAAGTGGATCCGGATGCTGAGGCCGACTAAACCGTAACGGCCGGGTTGCTGAGCACGCCAATCTGCGGCACTGCGATGGTCACCCGGTCGCCGGGGTGCAGCGCGGATTCCTCCGTCACAATAATCCCCGTGCCGGTCAGAAGCACCGAAGCCGCGGGAACGGAATTGGACCGCAGCAGATATTCCACCAGTTGTTCGAACTTGCGGTGCAGCCGCGCCGTGGACACCGAGCCGGAGAAGATGGTCGCGCCTGCGCGCTCGATCGCGCAGGTCATATCGAGCGCGTAGGGGTTTTCAATCGAATCGGCCGTGACGATCACGGGACCCAGCGAGAGGCAGGCGTTATAGACCTTCGACTGCGGCAGGTACAGCGCATTCTCCCGTTCAATATCCCACGCCGAAACGTCGTTGGCCAAGGTGTAGCCGAGGATTTTCCCCTTGCTGCCCAGAAGGAGCGCGAGTTCGGGTTCGGGCGCGGTGAACTTGGAATCCGACCGCAGCCCGATCGGCTGCCCGTGCCCCACGCACACCCGCGCGGTTCCTTTGAAGAAGATCTCCGGCCGCGGCTCTTTATAGACATACGCGTACATGCCTTCGCGGGTGCCAAGTTCGCCGTCGCGGAATTCGGCGCTCACATCATAGGTGCATCCACAGGCCCACACTTCCACAGGATGAATAGGCAGAATGGGTGGCAGACTTTCCCGCTGGCGTGTCGCGAGCTGGTCGGCGAGCTTGGGTAGCGGAATGCCCTCCGCTTCCGAACGGCGAATCAGGTCGGCTACGGTATGCGCGGGAATGGGGCGCGCAAATTCCCCCTCAAAGATAGCGGCGACGACTGCGCCGTCTTTACGAATCTGGCCAAGTTGCATTTGGGTTAGGTGACTACTTTAACACCCGCCGAAGTTCATCGGCGAGAGGCGTGACGATACGGTCGAGGGCGGTGGCCATGGGGAGCGCGGTCAGCCACAGCTGAAGAGAGCGCCCGCCGATAGTCAACTCGGCTCGATGGATCGCTCGCCCCCGTTCTCGAAGGGAATTCCAGTTTTCGGGCGAACAGGGATAGACGAGGCACGCGATAACCGTCGGGGTCCGCGCCAGGCTGGCATACGCCAGAACCTGCAGTAGGTCATGGCGATGCTGCCCACGCAGTTCTTCTTCCATGCCTGCCCACGAGCCCTGAAGCTCTTCCCAATGACGCTTGTACTTTTCAGCCACGATCAGGGTCGTTGAATCCCACTCCAGCCACACGTCCGGCACAAGTGATTTCTGGGACCCAAGATACGGCGGCTCCCAGTTGATCGGGTACGTGGTCTCGCGCTTTCTACCAACCTTCATTTGTCCACCGGTACGTTGCGCGACGACACGGAAAGCCGTCTCGACCCAGGCCTCGAAAAACTGGTCCATCGGCATTTTCCACGGTATGCCTCCCAAGTCGCTCAAGCCAGCGAGGCCGCGTTCCTCAATCGTCCATTCAATTGCCTGCATGCCGTCAGTAAAGGGTGCGGTCCTCATAGGGCGCTGAAGCCAAGATCCAAGCATCATCGAAGACGGCACGTAGACCGGCACCATCTGAACTCGGCAAAGAATCTGCTGCCCGAATTCGACGAGCCTATGAACAAAAGCTCCATGTTCTTTCTGGGTTTCCAGAGCTCTTAACTGACGCTCAACGGAATGCCGAACGGCACCTTTCAGGAACCGGTCGTCACGAAGATCGGGGAACTTGCAGGGGATCGAAAGAAAATTCGCAGTAGGTAAACTCCGGGTCGCGTACCGGCCCCAATGAACAGTTCCGCGCGGCGCGCGTAGCGTCTCGTCTGTAAGTTCAAATCGGCGATCCAGCGTATCGAGGAGCGCCTTCAGCCTCACCAGGATCATGAAGGAAAGCACCCAGACGGGCACGCGGCGTTCTGACCGGCGAAGAAGCGGAAGGCGGAGCGGCGCCGGGCTGACCCGCCAGCCCATCTCCGCCAGCATCGGACCAATACCGGGCCACGGAAATCTCGGCTGGACGACGAGTCCGTAGTCTGGGCGGGCGGTTGTGGGCGAGATGAGAGGCACGGCGCCGACCGCGCTCCCGGAATGGATCACAAGCCGCACGTCCCTGCCGTCGTAACCGTGCGGCCTGCGTTTGCGGGTCGCGAAGCCCTCGCGCCTGAAAGAAATCGACCGCGGACCGTCTTGCAGTGGAGTGGTCTTCGAGTTCGAGGCAAACCTCCTTTTCGTGCGCCGGAGGAAGGAGCGGATTCCGGCTGCGGCTTCGCGTCACAAGCTCCGAATCTGTTGCAGATATCCACGGATGGGTTCTGCGAAACCGGTAACGTAGCTTCGGCTTCGTCCGCCTCAAGGAAGTAGGAGTGCCCCGGGATTAAAGGGAAAGCATCTTCACCGGCGTGCTCGATGAAGATCGATACTAGTTCCCTAAACATCCCTTGCCGACGATTCCTCTGAAGAGCGCCAGGCTTAACTCCCGCTCTTCTCCTCCGGCTCCGCTTCCTTCACCGGCGTCATCGTCACATTTCCGCGCGCTTCCACCTGGCCGGTATCTTCATGGAAATCGGCCGCGTCGGCGTGCATCACCATGCGTTCCGGTGACCCGTCCGCCCACCGCATCCGGATCTCCACACTGCCTTTCAAGTGCACGATCGTCGTCGAAGGGGATGAATCGGTTTCCATCGAGTTGGCCGCCATATCGACAACCACGTGATCGGATGTCGAGATCCGGAGATGCTTCTGGTCCGCAGCCGCGGCGACAAAACACACCGCCAGCGCGCACACCGCAACCCTCAATCCGACCACGGCTTGACCTCGCCGCCCAACCCCTTATAGCCATTCTTCATGCGCTCCTCAAGGACGGACCAAACCTCCGGATCGCAGCCCTTCCACTCAGCGATCGCCTTGTTCCCCAGATACGGCAGATCGGCAATGCCCATCTTGCTGGACGCGAATCCACTCGCCGTGAGATCGCGGAACCGGTTGAAGAAGTGTACCCAGGCGGCATCTTCCGGAGACGCCTTGGCAGGCCATGCCACGCGATCAAGTAACTGGGTCTGCTGCGCGGCAGGCAAGTCGATGAAGTTTTTCGAAGCCATCGCCAGCGATTCGCGGTCGAGCCACATCAGGCCGCCCTCGATGGTCGCGATCAGATTCGCGTTGCCGTCTTCCTGCTTGCGGAAATCCAGCCAGTCATCCATGAACTCCGGAACCCCCGCCTGCGTCGCACTGCCGCTGCGCTCGTCCGCCGGGATGATCAGGTCGCACAAAACTTTCACGGTCCGCCACTGGTGTTCATCGAACACCTTCCTCTGATACGGACCCGTCGTGGCCGGGACAGCCGCCATCGCGGCATGGTCATGCGTCTGGCCGGAAGCCACCCCGGCGGTAACCGCCGCCGTTCCCAGAATGTGGAAGATCTCGCGCCTACTAACGTCGTCCTTTTTCATGTGAGTCATCCTCCTAGACACTCGCCCTAAACACTAAGGTTGCGCTTCTTTACTTCGTCGGCGATGTAATCCGACGTGCGCCACCCGAGCGCGGTAATGGTCAGCGTGGGGTTCTTATCCGCGTTGCTGACAAACGGCGCCGCGTCGGTGATAAACAGGTTCTTACAATCCCATGCCTGGGAGTGCTGATTCAACACCGAGGTCTTCGCATCGTCGCCCATGCGGGTTGCGCCTACTTCATGAATGATCTCGCCGCCTCGCGCAATCCCCCAATTCGTTTCCGGACCTGACTTCCCAGTTACCTTTCCGCCGCAGCCTTCAATGATCTGCTGGAAAGTCTCCTGCATGTGCCTCGCCTGCAGAATCTCGTCCTGGCTCCACTTGAAGTGGAAGCGCAGAACCGGGATACCCCACTGATCGACCGTCACCGGATCGATCTCGCAGTAACTATCCGCGTTCGGAATCATCTCGCCGCGGCCCGCGAAGCCGATGCCTGCGCCGTAGATCTTACGAAGATTCTTCTTGAAACCTGCCCCGTAACCGCCCCCGAGAACTTCTTCGGAATCGTTCATCTCGCCGGATTCGGGAAGCCCGCGGCCGCCGCCGAACTCAATATGATAGCCGCGGGCAAACGGCATCTTACCCGCCTTCTGTTCCTGATAGTTCCACCAGGGCATGTACATATGCATGCCGCCCACGCCATCCTCGTTGCGCGGTGGCAGATCTTCCATGATCGGAAGATAACCATCCACCGAAGAACCTACGGTATCCATTAAGTAACGGCCGACTAGTCCCGTTGAGTTAGCCACACCGTTCGGAAACTGGCTACTCTTCGAGTTGAGCAGAATGCGCGCCGTCTCGCAACAACTGGCCGCCAGCACCACGATCTTCGCATAGACCGTCTGTTCCGTGCGGGTCTTCTTATCCACATAGGAGATGCCTCGCGCGAGGCCGTCGGGACCAACCACCACTTCGCGAGCCATCGCGCCCGTGCGAACTTCCAGGTTGCCCGTCTTCATGGCCGGAAAGATATGCACGCCGGGTGAGTTAAAGTTGGCATTCACTCCGCACCCTCGCCCGCACTGCGCGCAGTAATGGCAGGCCGCGCGGCCGTTCAAAGGCCGCGTCAGAATCGCCAGGCGTGACGGAATACAGGGAATCTTCAACTTGTCGCAGGCACGCTTGACGATGCGCTCATAACCGCGCGGCGCGGGCGCGGGCTGGAAGTTCCCGTCGGGCGTATTCTCAATTCCCTCGTGCGTGCCGAAGACGCCGATCAATCCTTCGGCTTTGTCATAGTAAGGCGCCAGGTCGTCATAAGTGATGGGCCAGTCGAAGCCTTTGCCATCGCGGCTATAAGGTTTGAAATCATAAGGTCCCATGCGAAGGGAGATGCGGCCATAGTGATTGGTGCGACCGCCCAGCATGCGGCCGCGCCACCAGCGGAACTCCGAGCCGGGCGCGGTTGTATAAGGCTCGCCCGGAACCTGCCAGCCGCCTTCCAGCGTTGCGTCGAAGTAACCGAACGGCTTGGCCCGGCTGCCGGCCGCACGGTGCGGAGCGTTGTACGGCCACTGGAGCATGGACGATTGTTTGGTGCAGTCATACCATTCGCCCGCTTCGAGCATGCAGATCTTCGCGCCGGAAAGAGCCAGCACATGGGCCGCGATACCGCCGCCCGCGCCGCTTCCGACGATCACCACATCATAGGCCTTACTCGTTCTTAGCTGTGCCATACGCCATTCCCCCGCAAAGCAAAATTCGCAACATGACCGGCGCGCGCCGCGGCCACTCCAATTTCAACACCGGCATTAGGCGTCTTGCGGGACCGGATGCAGTCCAGAAAATTCTGCATATGTTCCAACGCGCCGTCATGCTCGGACTTTACTTCAAGAATCGGGTCCTCCGGTTCGAACGTTTCGCTATAGTGCCCTAACTCTCGATAGATGGCAAAACCTCGCCGGTGCAGGCGCATGCTTGCCTCGGTGCCGCGGAACATCAAGCCGCCGCCTTCGATGTAACCGAGCAGCGCGCAATCAAATTCCACCAGGCAATTCGGATAGAGCAGCGCGGCACTCATAGTGTCGGGCGTCTGCCTCTGCTTCAGAATGGCCTTGGTGCCGCAGGCGGTGGCCCGAACCGGCATATCCTCTCCCATGAACCATTGCGCCACATCGGCCCAGTGAATGAACAGATCCGTCATCGCACCGCCGCCGAAATCCCAATACCAGCGCCAATGCGCGTATTGATCCGCATCGAAGGGGCGGTAAGCCACAGGTCCCAGAAACCGCTTCCAATCGAGAAGGCTGGTATCGATATCCTTAGCCTTGGCTTGATTGGCTATGTGGTTCTGATACCAGTATGTCCGGATGAGAGTCACCTGGCCGAGTTTGCCTGAGGCGATCAGATCCTTCGCCTGAAGGTAATGCGCCCAACTGCGCTGCTGCGTACCGGTTTGAACGACGCGCTGGGTTTCCTTTACGGCGGCGATCAGCGGCGCGCCTTCTTCCAGTTTGTGCGTGACGGGCTTCTCGCAGTAGACATCCTTGCCGGCGTGCACGGCGGCGATGGTAATCGGCACGTGCCAGTGATCGGGCGTGCCGATCACCACCGCGTCGATATCCTTGCGGTCCAGAATTTCGCGATACTCCACGTAGTCCTGAGCGTCCGGAGTGGCGCTCACCGATTTGGCTTTCAAGCGATGCGGTTCAAACACGTCGCAGACCGCGACAATCTCATTGCCCTGGAGCTTGTTCAGAACGGTGAGCAGATACTGGCAGCGGTCGCCCGTGCCGATGGCGCCGACTCGAATACGGTCATTCGCGCCGAGAATTTTCTTATAGGAACTGGCCGTGGCCAGCGCCGCGCCGATGAAGATCCGGCGGTTCGGAAACCCAAATTCGGAAGACGATTCGGAAGACATGGATGCCCGCAATTCTATCGAACTGTTATCTTCAAATCGGCGTGAACACCTATCGAAGCGCGGCGGCCCTTTTCTCGAAAGCACTCGCCATCATTTATTTGACGGCCTTCGTGTCGTTCGCGTTGCAGGCAAGAGGGCTCGTCGGCCAGCAGGGCATTCTGCCGGTGGGCATTTTCCTCGACGGCGTTTGGGGCCAACTGGGCGCGGGGTCGTTCTGGCGCGTGCCAACCATATTCTGGTGGCTGCGCAGCGACGGGGCTGTGGCCGGGACGTGCTGGTTCTGCGCGGCCATTGCGATCGCGGCCTCTCTGGTTCGCGCGAACAGCCTGACACAGCGCGCGCTATTCGGACTTCTTTTCCTGGGCTATCTTTCGGTGGTAAGCGCGGGCCAGATCTTCATGGGATACCAGTGGGATTATCTTCTGCTGGAAACCGGCTTCCTCGCCATCTTCCTGACTCCCGACGCGGCGCGAGTCTGGCTGCTCCAATGGCTTCTGTTCCGGCTGATGTTCGAATCGGGCGCGGTGAAAATGCAGAGTCAGGATGAAACCTGGCGCAACTTAACGGCGCTCACCTATCATTACTGGACCCAACCCCTGCCGACTCCGCCCGCATGGTTCCTTGCGCAAGCGCCGCTGGCATTCCAAAAGATCTCGACTCTGTGTGTACTCTTCACGGAGTTGATTCTGCCGTTCGGCATCTTCGGTCCGCGCTGGGTGAAGCTGATCAGCGCGATGGGCATGGCGGGCTTGCAGATCCTCATTCTGCTGACCGGCAACTACACCTTCTTCAACTTCCTGACGATCGCGCTTTGCCTGCTGCTGGTGGACGATCGTTTTCTCCGGCACGTACCGGAGGGTGATCAGCCGCGCGCCAACCGGTTCGTCACCGCCGCGTTGTTCCTGTGCATAATGACGCTCAGTTGCGCGGGGCTCGCCGGGATGTTCCATAGCAAGATTCCGGCTCCGGTTTCCAACTTGCAGCGGCGCATCGCGCCATTCGGCATCGTCAATGAATACGGGCTTTTCGCCAACATGACCACGACGCGGTTAGAGATCACCGTGGAAGGCTCGGACGACGGGGAAAACTGGAAACCGTATGTGTTCCGATTCAAGCCGGACGATCCGAAGCGGCTGCCTCGCTGGGCTGCGCCGTATCAGCCGCGGCTGGACTGGCAGATGTGGTTCGCGGCTCTCGGGAGCTACCAGGATAATCCCTGGTTCCAGCACTTCGCGGTGCGTCTGCTCGAAGCCTCGCCGCCGGTGCTGGCTCTGCTGGAAAGCGATCCTTTCCATGGCAAGCCGCCCCGTTATTTGCGGGCTACCGCGTCCGATTTCCAATTTACGGATTGGGAGACGCGCAAGAAAACCGGGGACTGGTGGAAACGCGAAGAGAAGGGCTTGTACTTCCCCGTAGTTTCACTGCGATAGACTATCCACCGTAATGCGACGACTCTGTTTTCTGCTCTCGCTGGCCGTGATCGCCAGCGCCCAAACAAACCCGTTCACCGGTCGATGGGATCTGATTGTAAAGGCCTCGGATGCCACCTTCCCTTCCTGGCTCGAAGTGACGGGCGACAAGGTGCGACTGGTGGGCCGCGTGGCCAGCGCCAAGGATGGAGTGGATGTCAAACGCGAGGGTTCTCATCTGGAATTTACCTCGTCCGAGTGGTATGGAAAGACCACGAAGGTGAGGTGGGCGCTCGACGTAAAAGCCGGCAGGATCAGCGGAGAAGCGAAACGCGAGGATGGCAAGGAAGACCGTGTGACGGGAGTGCCCGCGCCGGAACTGAAGCGTGAAGTGAAGAACTGGTCGAAGCCGGTGCCTCTATTCGACGGCAAAGACCTGAAGGGCTGGGAACCTTTTACGACGGAACCAGGGAAGAGCCCGGAGAACCACTACGTGGCGCGGGACGGCGAGCTCATCAATGAGGCGCCCGGGGCGAATATCCGCACCCTGCGCAAGTTCACGGACTTCAAACTGCACATCGAGTTCAACTGCCCGGACGACGGCAACAGCGGCATCTATCTGCGGGGCCGCGACGAAATTCAGGTGGCTTACGAGAAGAGTAACGACGCCAAGCACGGCATGGGCTCCCTCTATGGTTTTATCGCGCCCAGCGTGGCGCTGCCTGAGAAACCGGGCCAGTGGGAATCATTCGACATTACGCTGGTAGGACGGCGCTTGACCGTGGTTCGCGATGGAGTGACCACCATCGACAACCAGGAGATCCCCGGGATAACCGGCGGCGCTCTCGATAGCGACGAGGGCGCACCCGGCCCGATCTATATTCAAGGCGATCACACGGGCGGCATGAAGTACCGCAACATTACTATCGCGACACCCCGCTAGCGAGGGCGAGATTTCTCCTGGCCGCCTCATTGGACGGGTCTGCTTTGAGCGCCGCTTGAAACTCCGCCGCCGCGCCGGCGCGATCGCCGGTACGCGCCAGCATGATTCCCAGGTTATTGTGAAGCTCGGCGTCCTGGTCATGAATGGCAAGCGCCTGGCGCATCCGGCTGGCCGCTTCCGCTAACTGGCCATCCCTGGCGAGTTCGTTACCGAGGCTCTTCAGTACTTCGAATAAGTGCTCACGCGCTTTCGAGTCATCCGGGTTGTCCTTCAGAACTTCATCGAAGTCATCCGCCGCGGCAGCTAGGCGGCCTTGATCCGCAAGCGCATTCGCCAGGTTATAGCGGGCATTCGAGTAACCAGGCTGCACCCGGAGCGCATGCTGGAAGTAACCGATGGCTTCCTCTTCCTTGCCGCCAGCGAGAAGCGCTGAGCCGAGAGTGTTCAATGCAACAGGCTGCTCCGGCTCAATGCGAACCGCGTCGCGGAGAAAGGGCAGCGCGGCATCCACCTTACCGGCCACCATTAAGAGCGAGCCCATGTTCAGGTGCGCGGAGAAATCCGCCGGGTACTTCTCCAGCCTGCGCCGCATGACCGCTTCCTGAATCGCCGGACGCTGGTCCTTCTCTCCGCGCGCCAGCACCTGCAGCCAGAGATGACTCATCTCGTCCGTGGATTGGTTGCCACCAACGACTAACCTGGGGGGATGAAAGGGATTCCGCGGATTTGCGGCAGAGTTGTCATAGTGATAACTCATGTGGATCACGGAGCCTTTGGGCAGAAAGACGGGCTCCGCATAAGGATAGACAGCCTGCCAGCCCTGATTCCAATCGGGAATTCGGACGAGCCACTTACGCGTGCCGTTCGGTAAGATGGCCCAGCCTTCGAGCAGCTTCCCGAGATAGTGCGCGTGCGGGTAGACGGCGAGTACCTCCAGGTCCACGGGGACGCGGAAGCTATCGCTCACTTCGAAGTCTTTATCCCCCGCCGGAATCTTGAGCGCGCCGTCGTTCTCAAGCTGTAGCAGCATGGGAAACCGGGTTTGCGGTTTGTCCGTGAAGAACAGGCCGACGGACGGCTGCACCTGCTCCGCTTTGCCGGTGGGTTGCAGGTGAACGTTGAGGACGAGGTCGGTTCCGGGATCGAGGCGGAGCGCCATGCCATCCGGCTCGACTACCGGCGGAGCGCCCGGCTTCCAGAAAAGAAAGTGGCTGTCGGGCTCGAACGTATCCGACTCGATGGTCAAGTCCATCCCTTCAAAACCAGAGCCGGGGGTGGCTTCGCGAAGGCGCGAACTGCGCGAGCGATCGATCAACAGGTTCGCATGATGGACCACTCTTTGATTGCCGGGACGGATCTCGACCGCACGCAGGTAGCGCGTTTTCTCAAGCGGCGGGCGAAGCACGAAGTTCCAGAATTGATCTGGACCGCCGGCTTGAAGGGTGTACGGCTGGGCAGCCGTGACGATCATGTCGGGCTTGCCGAGCTGCCATCCCGGCGTGAATTCCGGAGCGGGCGGCGCACCGGAAGGCGCACCCGCGGGCATCCCGGCCAGCACCCATTGCTCGATGGTTCTCAACTGCGCCTCGGTGAGGCGGCGCTCATCCGCGAAATGTCCGTAGCCGTGTTCCGGAAGCCAGGGGGGCATAAAGCGGCTGCGAGTGACGGCGGCAATCTGCGGTCCACGCTTCCTGATGTCGTCATAGGTGAGAAGCGGAAAGGGACCCGATTCACCGGGGCGATGACAGGAGACGCAGTATTGGTTCGTGATGGGCGCGATGTCTTTATAGAACGTCGGTGCGGCTTGAAGTGCGGTGATGAGCAATCCCGCGAGAAGGCAGACCCTCACTGAGTCCAGCATATCATCAGTAAAGATGACGCGCAGGCAACTGATGGCCCTATTGACGACTCCGCTTTTGGGACAGGGTGTGGCCACACGCGGCGTAAAACCGCTTCCCCGCCCCAAGCCATCCGGGCTACCGTTTCATGCCTACTTTACCGACGTGGCAGCGCATGCGGGCCTGACTGCGCCCATCATTTACGGAGGCGTGGACAAGAAGGAATACATCATCGAGACGGTAGGATGCGGCGTGGCATTCCTGGACTATGACAACGACGGCTGGCTCGATATCTTCTTACTTTCGGGCACTCGACTGGGAGGCGCGCCAAAGGGAGCCACGAATCGCCTATATAAGAACAATCGCGACGGAACATTTACGGATGTGACCGAACGCGCCGGCCTGACGCATACCGGGTGGGCCAGTTCCGTTACCGCCGGCGATTACAACAACGACGGATTTGAAGATCTATTTATTACTTACTACGGCGGCCAGACGCTGTACCGCAACAACGGCGACGGAACGTTCACGGACGTGACCGCCGATGCGGGACTCAGCATATCCGGTACGGCATGGGGTTCCGGTTGTACCTGGGTGGATTACGATCGCGACGGCCATCTGGATCTGTTTGTCGCGAACTATCTGGATTTTGACTTAAAGACCGCGCCGAAGCCCGGTGAGAATTCCAGTTGTAACTGGAAGGGAGTGCCGGTGAATTGCGGTCCACGCGGACTCAAGACCAGCTTGCAGCGCCTGTACCACAACAACGGCAACGGCACCTTTACAGATGTTAGCAAGTTATCGGGTGTAAGTAAAGCAACAGGCGGATATGCGATGACGGCGGTGGCGGCCGATCTTGATAATGACGGCTGGCCGGACATTTATGTGGCCTGCGATTCCACGCCCAGCTTTCTGTTCCGCAACAACCACGACGGCACATTCACCGAGGACGCCCTTATTCGCGGCATTGCGGTGAATGAGGATGGCCAGGAGCAGGCCGGCATGGGCGTGGCGATTGGCGACTATAACCTGGACGGTAACCTCGACTTGTTTGTCACGCACTTTGCCGACGATACGAGCGTGCTCTATGAGGGCAATGGAAAGGGCACGTTTGAAGATGTCACGCTACGCGCGGGGCTGGGCGTTGAGACGCGCTACATCGGGTGGGGCGCGGGTATGGTGGATCTGGATAATGACGGCTGGCCGGACCTATTCGCAGGCACGGGGAGCGTATATCCGGAAGTGAGCCGTGTACTGCCGGAGTATCCCTATAAGACTCCGTGCGTGATCTTCCGCAATTTAGGATTGTTCAACGGCGAGGTGAAGTTTGAGGAGTTAGGAAAAGAGGCAGGACCGGGAATTTCGACTGCGCGATCGAGCCGGGGCTGCGCATTTGGCGATTTTGATAACGATGGCGACATGGACGTGCTGCTGATGAATATGAATGAACCGCCTTCTTTATTGCGGAATGATGTTACTGGTTCTGACCATTGGTTGAAAGTGCTGCTGATCGGAACGAAATCCAACCGGAGTGCGATTGGTTCGCGAGTGACAGCTTCCTATGGAGGCAGAGTACAGGCACAGGAAGTGACCGCGCAATCGAGCTTTTATTCGGTGAACGACCGTCGGCTGCACTTCGGATTGGGGCCGGCGGAGACGGCGGATTTGACGATCCGCTGGACGAACGGCGGCATCGAACACGCCGCCGGCGTGGCGGCAAACCAACTGGTGGTGATCGAGGAGGGTTCCGGGGTGGTAAAGAAAGTGAAATTCACTTCCGCTCGAGCATGACGCCGAGCTCGTCTTCCTTTTCTTTCTTCACGCGGGCACCCTCGGCGAACATTTTCCGGCTGCCTTCAATATCGCCCTTCTGACGCAAGATCTGCCCGAGGGTATTGAAGGCGCCGGGGTTCTCCGGGTCGAGACGAATGGCGGTGCGGAGCGCCTCTTCGGCAGGGGCGACTTCGCCTTTCTGCTTTAGAGCGGTACCCAGCATGAAATAAGCTTCGGAGTAATCAGGGCGCAGCGCAATGGCGGCGCGCATCTGCTGCGCGGCGGCATCGAAGTCGCCGGATTGCCAGTAGGTGGTACCCAGCATATAGCGTGCTTCGGCGAGTTTCGGATCGGCTTCGAGGGCTTTGAGGAACTCGGCCTGAGCGGCTTCGACTTTGTCCTGGTCTTTCAGCGCAACTCCCAGGTTGTAATGAGCGGGGGCATTGCCGGGGTCTCTCGCAAGGACGTCGTGGAACAGAGCGACGGCCTGATCGAGCTCCAGTTTCTGCAGGTGCGCAAAGCCGATGTTCATGCGCGCGATGTTATTGGACGGATCGGCGGCCAGCACCTTTTCAAACTGGGCAATGCCTTCATCGGCCCGCCGCGTGCTGACCAGCATCATTCCGAGACCCATACGAGCGTTCGGATCGCCGGGAGCGAGATCGACGGCATGGCGGTAGGCATCAAGCGCTCCGGGGAAATCGCCCGTATCCTGGAGAGCGGCGCCCAGCTTCATGCGGTAGATCTCATTATTCGGATCGAGTTCAACGGCGGCTTTCAGATGCGGCGCGCCGCCGGCGGTATCCTGCGTCAGGCAGAGGGCCACACCCCAGTGAAACTGCGCGGGCGCGAACTGAGGGTCGAGTTGGATGGCGCGCCGGAAGTGCTCAATGGATTCGTCGCTGCGCTTCAACACGGCGAGAAGGAACCCGATTTCATCCTGGTAACGGGCGGATTTCGGATCTTGCTCGGCGGCTTCCTGGTATGCGGCCAGGGCTCCCGCGGCGTCTCCCTTGGACTTCAGCGCGGCAGCGCGGGACTCAATTTCGTTGAGGTCCGCGGCGGCCAGAGAGGCGGAGACGAGAGTAATGAGGAAGAACGCGCGGAACATAGCGGCTCGTTATCATTGTACATATGTTGGTATTTATGTTGCCGGTGCTTCTGATGTTGATGCAGGCCAGCGAGCACGAGAAAGCGCTGGCGTCTTATAAGAGGCATCAGTTCGCCGAGGCGGTTAGTGGCTTCACCGAGGCGCTGAAGACGGAAAGCACGGGAAGCCTGGAGTATGAGGAATCCGTGCTGCTTCTGGGACAGAGCCTTTATCTGGAATCGAAGTACAAAGACTCGATCCCATGGCTGGAAAAATCGGTGGCCGGTAAGTCCTCGACGCCGGAAGCGGCGTATATGCTGGGCAACGCCTGCATCCTGACGCAGCAGCCGGAGGACGCCGTGCGCGCTTTCGCGACGCTGTTTCAGGTGAGCCCGAAATCGGCGGCGGCGCATTTGACGACTGCGCAGATGTTATTGCACCAGGATGTGGATGCGGAAGCAGCGAGGCAGGCCAAGCTCGCGCTGGAGATTGATCGGAGGATTCCGGAAGCGCATTTCCTGCTAGGCGAAGTGGCGATTCTGCATGCGCAAATCGACGACGCGATTGTGGAATTGAAGAAGGAGTTGGAGATCAATCCAGGTTATGCAATGGCCTATTACCGGCTGGGGGACGCTTACAGCCGGCGCGAGATGTGGGATGAGGCCATGGGACCGCTGGAGCGTTCCGTGTGGCTGAACCCGAACTATAGCGCGCCATTTATTCTACTTGGCAAGGGTTATCTGAAAAAGAAAGAACTGGCTAACGCGGATGGTGTGTTGAGGCACGCACTGCAACTGGATCCGCAGAATGTTTCGGCGCATTATTTGCTGGGACAGACGCTGATGCAACTGGGGAAGACTGAGGCGGCGCAGAAGGAGATGGATCGATACAAGGAGTTGAAGGGGGATCAGTGAGACTCGTGTAGTGTCCGGAAATGGCCACGGATGAACGCGGCTTGCGGTTCGACGTGAACGCGTAAGTCACTTTGGGAGAGATAGGGGGAGAATCTGTAGGGCGGATTTCATAATTAGCCGCTGATAAACGCAGATGAACGCGGATGGGTGTCTAGCTAAGTCGCGCTTTCTTTGATGGTGAGTACCTGGTTGACGGTTACGTCCTGCCGTTTGTCTACTGCGCCGCTGGGCCAGTGGACTTCTATGTCGGCTTTCGTGGCGGTTCCCAATCCGAAATGAACGCGTAAGTCACTTTGGGAGATATAGGATGAGCCACTACGCACTTCGTCCATCTGCCGGTGATCTCCGGTAACGCAGTAAATGCGGGCGCCGATTCCGGAGCGGTTGGACTTCACTCCGACGGTCCTGATTTTGATCCAGTTATTCTTCAGCTTACTATCGCAGCGGAGTAACTGAGGAACATCATTTATACAATTCACGAGCACGTCGATCGTTCCATCGTTATTGAAGTCGCCTATCGCGCAGCCGCGGCCAGGAACGGTTTCGGTTATGCCTGGGCCGCCCTCCGCGGATACATCGGCGAAATGGCCATTGCCCAGGTTTCGATAGAGCACCTTCCTTTCGCGGTAACCCGATTCGATGCTGGTATCGGACACTTCGGCATAGACGTGACCGTTATTCACGAAGATATCGGGCCAGCCGTCATTATCAAAATCCATGAAGCTGATGCCCCAACCGAGGAACCTGGTGTTCTTTCCCAGGCCGGCTTGAAACGTTTCTTCCTCAAAGACAAACTTGCCGAGGTTGCGATAGAGGCTGGACGTGTCGCCAGCAAAGTTGGTCTTAGCGACATCGAAGAAACCATCGCAATCGTAATCCGCCGCGGATACGCCCATGCCGGCCTGAGGCTTTCCATCCGCGCTGTAGGCGATTCCCGCTTCAATGGCTATGTCGGTGAAGGTGCCATCGTGATTATTCCGATAAAGCGTGGACGAGGTGGAGTCATTGGCGACATAGATATCCGGCCATGTATCATTGTCCAAGTCGGAAACCAGGACGCCGAGCCCATAAGTGCCGGGCGTTTTCCACATACCGGATTTTTCACTTACGTCGGTGAAGGTACCGTCTCCACTGTTGTGGAAGAGAATATTGCGGCCACCTTTGAGGCCAGGGGGGCCGCAAGGAACCATGATTCCTTTGTAGAGGCAGGGACCGGATTCCGGCAGCGGCGCGGTCTTGGGATCGAAGTCGATGTAATTGGCGACGAATAGATCGAGGTGGCCATCTTTGTCGTAATCGACGAAGGCGCAGCCGGTATTCCAGCGATGCTGGCCGCCGCCGGGGTCGGTAGTGACTCCGGCCTTTTGGGCGACGTCGGTGAACTTTCCATTGCCGTTGTTATGCCAGAGCGCGCAATCGCCCCAGTAGGTGACATAAAGATCGTCGAAACCATCGTTATCGTAGTCGCCGGCGCAGACGCCCTGTCCCCAACCGGTGCGGGCGACTCCCGCGCGGATGGTGACATCGGTGAATGTGCCGTCGCGGTTGTTCTTGTAGAGGCGGCTCACGGGCGCGTGCCCGGCAGGCCACACGGTGTCAAAACGGGTGCCATTTACCAGGAAGATATCGAGCCAGCCATCGTTATCGTAGTCGAAGAAGGCGCAGCCGCAGCCGGTAGTTTCCAGCAGGAACTTATTCTTATTGATGCCGCCGAAGACAGTTTTGGCGCGCAGGCCGGCTTCGCGCGCGACGTTGACGAACTGGATGCCGAGGGGAGCCGCGGCAATCAACTGGTCGAATGAAAAGACCGGGAGTGTGGCGCAGAGAGAGCGAACGAAGCCGCGCCGGGAGATGGGATGAGCCAATCTCTATTATGGCGAAGACGGTTTTCGGGTTACCGTGGCCGATCCCCACACGGGATTGGACGATCTCAAGCTGTCGCGAGCCAGCGTTTGGGCTACGCGGCGGGCTTTTTCTCGCTTTCGACGGGCTTTTTTGTTACTTCGGAGGGCGGATCTGGGGGCGTCGCGGGGCTTGCGGGGCGATTTNNGGATTCGGTCTGTAGCGCCTTCAATTCCTTGCGGGCTTTGTACATGCCGTTCAGGAGGCGCTGCTCGTGACGCCCGCGGCTTTCGACGATCTCGTAGGCATCGTGGTTCTGAGCCTCTTTCATCCGATACTTCTCGACGCGCCAGAGGTTATCGATGATGATTTTGGCCAGCTCTTCCTGGAACGCGTCTTCGGGTTTGAGGGCGG
>PLFE01000030.1 GCA_003136675.1 Bryobacterales bacterium | reverse complement strand
ATGCTTGGGATTGCGGATGAAGGCGCGATTCAGTATGCGTATCAGGCGACGGCGCGACTGATGCAGCAGGAAGCGGGGAGGTGGGGGAGTCCGGACGGGGCTGGATTGAGTGCGGTGGATCTGAGTAACCCGCAGACCATGAACCGTTATGCGTATGTGGCGAATAACCCGCTGAGTTTTACGGACCCGAGCGGACTCCTTGCGTATTGCCCGTTTTGGGCCGATCCCAGGCACCAACATGTGCGCTGGACCACCCTTTTGCAGCCCGTGCGCTTTCCTGAACGCGGTGCTGAGCCCATCACCTGTGTGCAGCACATCGACCGCGTACGCGTTCAACGGCCAGAGTACCAGCGGCAGAGGGAACAGCGGATATAGCGGGAGGGGCCCGTCCCCTCCCAGCTACCCGAAACTGACGCCCAATCAGTGCTCGGCGATGGCAACGGTGCTCGATAGAGAGCAAAAGTTCGGGACGCCGGAGGCGGCTCGTATGTCCGGGAACACCTTTGGGACCATACCCTAGAACCGTTTAACAGCACTTCCCAAGGAAATTTCCAGACAACCCAGGGGGAACTCGACGTGCTGGCGGGGAGGCAGCGGTAGTCTACCCGTTGGCTAAGTCGGCATGGACAGCCATAAGGTACATGAAAGGAGTTGAAATTGGGCACGCGACCCCGTGGGCGGACCCCGGGGAACGGAACGCAATCGTCCTGAGCCTGGACCCGACCCCCTACTCGGCCATCTTTACGCCGGCTTACGTGAAACAGGTCTGTGGGCACTAGCATCTCTATGTGGCCGTTCAGGATTTTGGGGATCGCCGTAGTGGCCTTTTCGGGCATGTGCCTGGCCCTCGTGGCGGCCAATCGTTTCGCGGCAGCCAGCGGCGGGCACGACCTGACGCCGGGAGCCGCCCCGGCGCTTGTGTTGATGATTGTCGGGGTGGGGCTGTATGGGCGGCTGCGCTTTTCGTAGCGGCGTGCGGTTTGGCGGGCACGTGGCTAGCCGTCGGGTCTCTCCTGACAGTCCCGATGCCGTGGTTGATTTTGAGCGGGGTCTTCACCTGTTCGGTGCTGTCACTCTGCGTCCCCGTGCTAAGGCACTGGTCGCAGCTCGGCAAAAGGTGAGGCGGCGTGTGGGAAGCTTTCAGGCTACCCTTGCGTAGTGGTTGGGCAGAGCCGCCGAGTCAAGGGATTCGGCGAGCGGAGAACGCGGGCAGCGCGGGCGTTCTGATTCTACTTATTGATGGCGTCCGGACGCGTTGATGGTCCGGACGTGGCCGCGCGGTTCGCAGCGACGGGCCCTAGCGACTTTCAGCGAGCGCGAATCGTGCTTAGCCCGCCATCGATCCCGATCACTTGTCCGGTGACCCAGCTATTTTCCGGGTCGAGCAGCCATGCGATTCCCGAGGCAACGTCGGCGGGCTGGCCGATGCGCCCCAGCGCGTGCATCGCCGCCGATGCTTTCAACGCCGCTTCGCTCGAAGTAATGCGCGCGGCTAGCGGAGTATCTACCAATCCCGGCGCGACGCAGTTCACCCGGATGTTGCGCGGGGCGTAGCTGGCGGCCGCGCCAAGCATCAATCCGATCACGCCGCTTTTCGCGGCCGCGATAGCCTCATGGTTTGGAAAGCCCGTTCGCGCGGCAGCGGTCGCCAGCAAGACAATCGATCCGCCCGTCGCTAACATGGCCTTCGCGCCGGCGCGAACGGTGGCAAACGCGGTCGTCAGATTCGCCTCGATGGTTTGGTTCCACTCTGCAGCCGAAGTTAAGTGGGCGGGCTTCAGAAGCAGGCTTCCCGCGCAATTCACGATTCCGTGGATCGGTCCCAGGGTCGCGACGAGCTTGTCTAAATCGTCCACTTTGGATGCGTCCACCACGTGCATCTCAGCGTCGAGTTCCCCGGCAAGCGGAGCGAGCCGGTCCAGTGAACGCCCCAGAAGGACGGCTTCACCCCCGTGATTGGCGATTCTTCGGGCCAGCGCACTGCCAATTCCCCCAGCCGCACCGATGATGACGACACGGCCATTTTTTAGGCTCATGCCGGCTCCGCGACCCCCATGGCGGCGAGGCGAAGCGCCTCGCGCTGAATCCCCAACAGCATCCCGCGAAACACGATGTGATGGAACGGCACGACGGCGTACCAATACAACAGCCCGAACAACCCGCGCGGGCGAAACAATGCCCGTTGTTGCAGAGTGCAAGCGCCGATGCCTTGCGAGTCAATTCGAAAATCCAGCAGCGCTTCGCCCGGCAGTTTCATTTCCGCGCGGAGCGCCAGAACCCGATCCCGTTGAAATCCCACGACGCGCCAAAAGTCCAGTGCCTCGCCATAACCCACCAGTACGGGGTCACGGCGTCCGCGGCGCAGGCCGGGCCCGCCTGCCATCACATCCATCCATCCGCGCACGGTCCAAAGCCAGTTGGCGGCATACCAGCCATGACCTCCGCCCACCCGGCAGACGGCTTGGAATACTGCATGGGCCGGGGCTTGAATCGTCATTTGACGGCAATCGCGGAACACCGTTCCACCCGCCCAGTCAGGGTCTCCTGGGATGGGCCCGGCCATTGACCATGTGGTGGCGACGTCATGCTCGGTGATCTTCACCAGAGCAGCTCGAATCGCTTCGCGGACCGTCAGAAGATCCTGCGGAATCAGTTTAGTGATCCGGTCCTCCCGGCAAACCACCGGGTTCTTGAGCCCTTCCGCCAGCGGCCTGGCGATTTCGTGACTCAGCGGGGTGACGAACTGAATCCAATACGAACTCAGGCGGGGCGTTAACACGGGTACGGGAATTACCCAGCGCCGTCGCAGTCCTAATTCTTCGGCCATCACGCGCATGATGTCCCGGTAGCAAAGCACCTCCGGCCCGCCGATGTCGAATACCTCGCCCGCTGTTTCGGGATCGAGTAGCGCTCCGACAACATATCCGATCACGTTGCGCACGGCGATGGGCTGGCAGGGCGTGCTCACCCATTTCGGGGTAATCATCACCGGTAACCGCTCGACCAGATAACGCAGGATTTCAAAGGAAGCCGATCCCGAACCAATGATCATGGCGGCGCGTAGAACCGTCACCGGTACCCCTGTGGAACCAAGGGCGCTCTCCACTTCCCGACGCGATGCGAGATGCTTGCTCAACGCGCCGCCTGTCTCCCCGAGCCCCCCGAGATAGACGATGCGTCCGACTCCCGCTTTCCGAGCCGCTTGCGCGAACTTCGAGGCGAGCGTAAAATCCTGCTTCGCATAATACGCCCCGGCGGAAGTCATGGAATGAACCAGGTAGACGGCAGCTTCACACCCTTCGAGGTTCCTGGCCAGACCGTCGACATCCGAGAGATCCGCCTCTTGAATCTCTACTAGTGGATTGCCCGCCCAGTCACGATCCTGCAATTTCATGGGAGATCTGGCGAGACACCGCACCGGAACCCCCAGGTCAAGGAGCCTCGGAACTAACCGCCCGCCAATGTAACCGGTGGCTCCGGCGATGCATACCCGCGGATGGGGAATTTGTTCAGGCAATGGAATCGTTTCTAGCGATTTGGTGGAAAACGAAAGCCCTTCCACTCAACTTGGAAGTTACACCCCTCCGGAACCCGCCTCCGGCTGGGCCAGAAGACCCGCAGGAAGTGAAACAAAGAAAGTAACGTTGGAAACTTGATCACGAAATTGCCCCTTGAACCCGAGACCGACGCGTGGTGGCCAGCGTGTTCGAGGCGCAAGTCCACGTCAAGCGACCGGAGCAGCCTTTTCATCTTTGGTCCGGATCTTTACGATACCGTTGATGCGCCATGTCGCGTGTTGCGGGTTTGCGGTTGCGGAGGTGGGAATCTGAATCTCCAAGTTACTAAATTCGTAGATGATTTCCGCTCCGCGTCCAGTGAGTTTGTCGTATAGATCGATCGCCAGATCGGCCCAGTTAATGTGGTCTTTAGTTGGATTACTCATAAGTCAAGTTTAGCTCTTTAAGGCTTGGGCATGAGCACTGTGTCAATTACATGTATGACGCCGTTGTCGCACACGATATCGGTCTTCACCACGTTGGCGTTGTCAACCATCACGTTGCCGCCCATCACATGGATCTTCAAAAAAGCGCCCTCGACAGTTTTGGCGCGCTTCATTTTCACAACATCGGCGGCCATGACCTTGCCCGAAACGACGTGGTAAAGCAAGATTTTCTTGAGCTTATCTGGATCCTTCAAGAGGGCATCGACGGTTCCGGCGGGCAGCTTCGCGAACGCTTCATCGGTGGGAGCGAAGACCGTGAACGGTCCCGGGCCCTTGAGCGTGTCGACAAGACCCGCCGCTTTGACCGCGGCCACGAGAGTGGTAAAGTTGCCGGCCGCAACGGCCGTGTCGACAATGTCGGCAGCGGAAGCGGCGAAGGAAGTTAGCGCAAGAAGCGCGATCAGGGGTAAGAAACGTTTCATCTCAATCTCCTTGGATTTGTTGCTACGGTCAGCTAGATTCGCTTGCCGGCTGTCGGGCCGTAGTTTCTTTTGGCAATATTTCTTACGTCCCCCGCGCCACGCCCCTAATCAAAAAGAAGTCATTGAAACATCCTTCTCAATCCTGTTTCGAACCTTCGACAATCGTGCCGGTTCTGGAACGCTCGCTCACGCAGGCGGGATACAGCATCGCCGATCTTTCCTCCGCATCGCCCGTACTTGTTGTGTTCTTGCGCCACGGCGGGTGTATCTTCTGTCGCGAGGCTCTCCGGGATATTGCCCGCTCGCGCCATTCGATCGAGCAGCGCGGCACGCGAATCGTGTTGGTTCACATGGGTGAATCCGAAATCATCGAAAGAGCGCTGCGGAAATACAAGCTTTCACTCATCGACCGGATCTGCGATCCCATGCAGGAGTTATACCGTGCGTTTGGTCTGAATCGGGGCACCTTGCTCCAGTTATTTGGTTGGAAGGTACTGTGGCGCAGCATGCTGGTGGGGCCGCTTCACGGTTTCCACCCCAAAACCGCGGACGCTTCGCAGATGCCTGGGGTCTTCCTGATCGAAAGGTCCACTATCATTCGCCGTTTTCGTCACAGGACAGCCGCGGACCGCCCCGATTACCGGATGTTGTGCGATCCAATTGCCGGCTAGATTCGTGGTGGAACCGTAATCACGATGGCCTTGGCCCCCGCCTTGCCCGTCCCCCGGTAGCTGTGCGGTTCGGAAGAATCCATGTGTAAGCTGTCCCCGGTTCGCAGATCGTAATCCTCTCCCTGAAACCGAATGGTGAGCGAACCTTCCAGCACCATCAGGAATTCGGATCCCTCGTGAAAATGTTCGCTCACCTCGCCGGGACCACGGCGCGGGAACTCCGCCAGGTAGGCCTGAAGCCCTTTCCCTTGCGTGGAAAACGCCAGGCACTCGAAAAAGTACGAAGGATTCGGCGTATCCGCCCGCTCCGGAAATCGCATGCGCTCTTTGGCCGTAACCACCGAGAACAGCTTCTGTCCGTGCTTGTCGCCGAAGAAATGCTCCAACCCTACGTCGAACACCATCGCGATTCGGGCCAGCGTCGGAAGCGTGGGAACCATCTTTCCGTTTTCCAGTTGGGAAAGCATCGAGGGCGACAAGCCCGTGTGCTTTCCGAGGTCTACCAGGGCGATCTTCTTGCGAAGACGCAACTGGCGCAATTTCCGGCCGAGTTCGTACGACGACAGAACTCTCTGGATCGTCTCCGCGCCGCTTTCACGCACCATTGAAAATGATTTTAGTACAACTGAAAGCGGATGGCAATAATTCACTCACAGAGAACTCAATGTTGGTGAAACTGAAATTGTGAACCGTTTCCTTGCTAGCATCGAAAATATGCAGGAATTAAGCTCGACTTTGGCGGACTACGCGGACGACGAGCTGGTCCTCAGAGCCCAGGAAAGCGATGAAGCCGCCTTCGGTGAACTGATGCGGCGAACCTCCGCTTCATCCTTCCGCCTCGCTGTTTCGATTCTTCGCGACCGTCAGGAAGCCGAAGATGAGGTTCAAAATTCCTACCTCAAGGCGTGGCGTCACGTCGGACAGTTCCAGCGCGAATCCAAATTCTCCACATGGATCTCGCGCATTGTCGTGAATCAATGCCTGATGCGGCTCCGCAAAGTGCGTGGGACCACCTTTGTGTACCTCGACGAGGTTGGCTCGGATGAGCGCATGCGCCAACACGAGGTGATGGATCGCAGCGCCACGCCCGAAGTCGATCTCCGCAACAAGGAGATTTCCGGCGTATTGCATCGCGAGATCGGACGCCTGCCCCCTCTGCTGCGCCATGTCCTGGTGCTGCGGGACGTGGATGAATTGTCTACCGCGGAAGTGGCCAACCGGCTGGGAATGACGGCTTCGGCCGTAAAGTCCCGCCTGTTGCGGGCTCGCATCGAATTAAGACAACGCCTGCGGAAGCGAATGCAGACCGCATGATGGGTACCAGATTTCACACTCTCCGCGGAGAGCAATGGATACCCCGTCCCCTCAACGAGGTGTTCGCCTTCTTCTCCGACGCTCGCAATCTGGATAAGATCACCCCGCCGTGGCTGAAGTTCGAGATTGTTTCGGTGGATTCCAATCCTATTACCGCCGGCTCCGAGATCCGCTACCGCCTGAAGTGGCACGGCGTGCCGATGGGTTGGACCACGGAGATCCTTCGTTGGGAAGCACCTGTCCTTTTCGTGGATGTGCAGCGGTCCGGTCCGTATAAGTTGTGGCATCACACCCACCGCTTCGAATCGCAGGGAACCGGAACGAAGATCAGCGATGTGGTGCGTTACGCCCTGCCTTTTGGGTTGCTGGGGCGGTTAGTCCATACATGGAAGGTTCGGGGCGACGTCGAAAGCATTTTTGCCTATCGACGCAAGCGGACCGAAGAACTGTTTAACCAAGATGCTAAGTAAGATCCTGTATCCAGAGCAGAAGACTACTTAGGTTCGCGCGGCTATCTTGTGGAGAAAGGCCAGTATTTCTCCCGCCGAAAATCCGGACATGGATAACCGGCATTCATGTTACTGATTGAAGGTAGATGATTTCCGGTCCCCATCGGCAGCGCAAACCACGAATCATCCTACATACATCGGGACCATACTCGGGAGCTGCCGGTTATGTGTCCCAGCTTGCCGTTTCAATGGCCGCAAGGCGCGATGTCACGGTATTCTGCCCGTCGAATTTTGAACTGATGCGGACCGTGCGGGCCGCCGGAATTCCGGTGGAATGCTCACCGGACTATCCCGACGAACACACGGGTTCGGCGGCGGCCCGAGCGGTCCGAAGCTTGCGTTATAGCGCGTCGCTTCTGCTTCGGCAGATTGGTTCGATGAAGCGGGGGGACATCATCCATATACAATTCCCGCAGCCTTTCCCGCTCGGCCTGGGCTCTTTCCTCGCCGCGCGAATGATGGGCGGGAAAATCGTTTTTACAGCCCACGACCCGGTGCCGCACAAGTGGCTGCTGCCGGGGCCTCTGGCGCGTCTCGAAAGGCGCTCGCTCGAATGCGCCTACCGCGTGAGCCATCGGATTATTGTTCACAACAAATCCGGAGCGCAGTTCCTTCGAAACGAGTTTGGCATCGCCCCGTCCAAGATCGCAGTGATCCCGCACGGGGCCTTTCACATCTCCGGGAACTCCGCGCCCTTCCCGAAGTTCGACGCTCTCAAACTGTTGTGCTTCGGTGCGATTCGCGAAAATAAGGGACTGCATCTGGCCATTGAAGCCGTGCAGAGATTGAACCGCGGCTATGGACGCCGGGTGCGCCTCACCATCGCCGGCGACGTGCGGCACGCGGGCGAGCAGGAATACTGGCAAAGATGTAAACGGCTGATCGAAGCGCAACCCGAAGGCATCTGGGTGATCGACCGTTATATTCCGGAACGGGAAGTAGGCGCTCTCCTCGCCGAGCATCACGCCGTGCTTCTTCCCTATCAGGCATTCTGGTCGGAAAGCGGTACCGCCTGTCTGGCGCTTTCGAACGGACGCGCCATTCTGGCTACACGCTCCGGCGGCCTTGGCTCCCTGCTCACTGAGTCCGGCAGCGGCGTGGCGATCGAAGGGCAATCCGCCGGCTCTATCGCCAGGGCGATTCAGAATGCGTTTCTCGCCGGGCCCGTGCAATTGGAACAGATGGGCGAAAGGGGAAGGCAGTACATGCTCTCGCAGCGTTCCTGGGATGCCATTGCACGCGACACCGAGGCAGTCTACGCGAGTCTCGGCGCCAATCCCAGCGCCAATAAAAGTAACGTCAAGCAAGAGCCTTTGGTGGCGCTCGCTGGCGCGGAGCACGGCGGAAGATAGCAGTCTGGTTTAGCAGTCTGATCTAATAGAGGCGTGCCCGTCTCCAGGCGCGACTTTAACGAGGTCTTTCTCGGGGCCATGGCCCTGCCCGGTTTTGCCGAATGGCTCAACGCGGAGCCGCGGGATTCCAAGCCCGCGTTCTTCAGTCCCGAAGACTTCGAAGCCCTCGAATCCTTCACCGCCATCCTGATCCCGACCGACCAGACGCCTGGAGCACGCGAAGCCCGCTGCGCCCAGTTTATTGATTTCCTGCTGAACGCTTCAGCGGAAGATCCCAAAATGCAAGCGGGGTGGCGGAACGCGATGTCCACCCTGCGCGATCTGGGCTACCATTCCGCCGGTCCCGAGGCGCGCGAGAAGCTGGTGGAACAGATGGCCGGCCAGCAGCACCCAACCTTTCTGTTCATCAAGCAACTGAACACCTTCGCTTTTTATACCTCGCGGGCGGGCCAGATCCAAACGCTGGATTACCGCGGCAACAGTTACAACGCCACGTTCCCTGCCTGCACGCATCCCGAGCATAAGGTGATATGAACGAGACATATGATGTCGTCGTGATCGGTTCAGGGGCCTGCGGCGGCTGGGCTTCCATGGATCTCGCCCAGGCGGGCATGAAGGTGCTCATGCTGGAAGCGGGCGCGCACATCTCCGCGGCCGAGCAGTTCCACCACCAGTGCCTCTACGACCTGGAATTTCGCGGCCGCGGCCGCCCCGGTTTGCTTCGCCGTTACAGCGGCACAGAGCGCAACTACCGCATCATGCTCGATAAAGAGGAGAATCCCTACACCACCTCGCCGGAGACTTCCTATCGCTGGTCGCGGTCCCGCTGCCTCGGCGGACGCACTCTCCACTGGGCTCGCGCCGCCGACCGCATGGCGGACTACGAATTCAAAGCCGCGTCCCGCGACGGCTACGGCATGGATTGGCCGCTGACCTACGCCGACCTCAAGCCTTACTACGATCGCGTGGAGACTTTCATCGGAGTCAGCGGCGAAGTGCTGGGCCTTCCCCAGTTTCCCGATGGCCCCTTCCTTCCGCCCATGCCATTGAACTGCGCGGAATCCATCTTCACCGCCGCTTCCAAAGCGCTTGGGTGGACATCCACCCCCCGCCGCCTGGCTCAGTTGACCCGCGTCCATAACGGGCGTCCGCCGTGCCACTACTGCGGCAACTGCGTTAATGGTTGCGATGTAGGGGCGATGTTCAGCACCATCAGTTCCACTCTCCCTCCAGCTTTGAAGACCGGCAATCTCACTGTGCGTACGGATAGCGTGGCCGCCGGGATTCGTATGAATGGCGAGAACCGCGCACAAGGCGTGACCTACATCGAGCGGTACTCCCTGAAGCCCGTGGATGTGGATGCCCGGTTCGTCGTCTTAGCTGCTTCCACGTTGGAGAATACCCGTCTGATGCTGCTTTCCGCAAAGGGCGGTCTGGCTAACTCCAGCGGACTGCTGGGCCATTACATGATCGACCAGCTCGCCGGCGGAGGAGTTAGCGGATTTCTTCCGAAATTGAAGGGCGGACCCGCTCGTCTGGATGATGGCAAATCCGCCGGCATCACCATTCCGAATTTCCAAAATATCGACAAAACCACCGCGCGCAAAGACTTTATTCGCGGTTATGTCATGAACGCGACCGGTGGCCAGACCGAGTATCCGGAATATGCCGCGTCTCTTCCCGGCTACGGCTCCGCATGGAAGAAAGAAGTGAAGTCGCGCTATGTCGCCCAGGCCCGGGTTTGGATCGCCGGCGGCGAGATGCTGGCCCGTAAGGAAAACTTCGTCGAGCTCGATCCCGAAGTGAAAGACCACTGGGGCATTCCCGTGGTGAAGATCCACTTGACTTATTCCGACAACGACCGCAAGCTGATGGCCGACTTCCAGCAACGCGCCGAGGAACTTTTCCGCAAAGCGGGCGGCGAGACCGATCCCGCCATGCGCCGGGGAGGACCTTCAGGTTTCCCCGGCGGACCTGGCTCCCCGGACGAAGCATCCGCCGCGCCGCATGCTCCGCTGGGGAGTGCGATTCATGAAGTCGGCACAGCCCGCATGAGCGCCAGCTCGAAAGACGGCGTACTGAATTCGTTTTGCCGGGCGCACGACATCGCGAACTTATATGTCTTCGGAGGCAACGCCTTCCCTTCGACCGGCGATAAGCATCCCACGCTGACCATGATGGCGCTCGCGGCGCGCGGTTGCGATCATTTGCGTGAAAACGCCAAGGGACGGCTTTCTTAACATTTCCGGAACGCGCACTTAAAAACCGTTAAGAATCAGACATTTCGGGGTGTGACTTCGATATACTTCCGTCATGAAGACATTTCAAAAATCCATGTTCGCGGTAGTCATTGCCGCCGCTCTTTCGCTCCCGATTGTCGCGCAGACACCTGCCGCTCCGGCCACCAAGACGGCGGCTCCGAAGGCTGCGGCAACGCCCGCGCCCACCGATGCCCAGATTGCCGATGCCAAGGCCAAAGGTATGGTGTGGGTCAATACCAGCACCAAGAAGTACCACAAGGACGACGCTATGTACGGTAAGACCAAGCATGGCCAGTTTATGACCGAAGCCGACGCCCAAAAGGGTGGTTTCGTGATGGCCAAGCCGAGCCCCATCGGCAAGAAGTCCGCCAAGACCACCACGCCGAAAATGCAGTAGTTTTGGATAACGGTTACCGATTACGGCCGCTGGCAGCAATGTCGGCGGCCGTTTTCATTTGGAAATCCGAACGTTTACCCGTCGGTGTGCGTATCTTTGACTACCATGATTGGATTTTTGCTCTGGTGCGTGCTGTTCTTCTTCTGCTGGCCGCTGGCGTTAATAGCCCTGATCCTGTATCCCATCGTGTGGATCATCCTCCTGCCGTTCCGCATTGTTGGAATTGCCTTTGAAGGCGTCTTCGAACTGCTTCGCGCGATCTTCTTTCTACCGATGCGGCTATTGGGTTCTCGCCCTCGTTAAGCCGGCCAGGCTGCGGATTACCTGTCATAATATTTCCCTCAGAGGAACATATGGCAGCCGGAGACGCTCTATCGACCGTGGCGCGCGACCAAAGGCGGTGGTCGCTCACCGCGAACGCACTCAAAGCAAGTATCGATCAGGCACGGTGGATCGTCCTGGGGCTGGCCGTGGCCGGCGCCATCTTCGAGACCCTGGGAGCCCAGATCCACGGCGCCATGTCAGACTTGGCGCGGGCTTTCGGGTATGTCGGCGCGGCGGTACTCGGCGTAGCCGCGGTGATCCGTCAGTGGAAGCTCGGCCATGAACGCACGCAGGCGTGGATTCTGGCGCGCGCAGGTTCCGAGTCCTTCAAGCGGGAGATTTTTCTCTTCGTCACCTCCGCCGGACCGTATGCGTCGGGTAATCCCGCGCTCACGCTTCTGGACCGAAAAGATGAGATCCTCGCGAAACTCCAGCCCTGTCAAAACTTCAGAGTGGAACCGCAAGGGGACGTGGAAACCCCAGTCCCGCTGGATGCCGCCGCCTACCTCGAAAAGCGCGTCACCGGGAAAAAAGCACAGGTCCAGTACTTCAGGGATCATGCCGACCAATATTCGCGAATGCAGCAACGTCTCCATGGCGCGGAATTTTTTCTTGCTGTGATCGCCGCTCTGTTGAGCGCCGCCGTCACCCTGACTGAGACGCAGCAGTACGGCGCATGGGTGGCCGTCATCACAACCGTCAGCGGCGCAGTCGCCGCGCACCTCATGGCCCAGCGCTATGAACAACTCACGATTACTTACCGGGCCACGGCCGACCGCCTCGAAAGCGTGAAAGACCGCTGGTATGCCAAGGGCGCGGTGAATCTCGCGGATTTGGTCGAGTCATGCGAGGCGGTCCTGTTCGAGGAGAATCAAGGCTGGATCGCCGGCGCAGACCAAGCCGCGGTTCCGGCCAGGAACGACACCGCCGGTTCGAAATGAAGCTGCGCAGCTCATTTTCCCGGGCAGGCCTTTGAATAATCCGGATCAATGGGCGCCAGGATTTTCAGTTCTTTGCACGCGGCGTCCGCCAGTTCTGAACCACCCAGGGTCTTATAATCCTGCGGCGCCGCCTGCGGCTTGTAAACAGCAATTCCAGACTTCATGGCCAGGGCGAACAGGGCGCCGTCCTTGCTGAACGCGCTGACGCCCAGGGCGCCCGGCGCGCCGTCGGGCATCCACTGCGGCGTTGCTGAATCTGCTAAAGACGCCGAATAGACCACGCCGTTGAGACAAGCCACGAGAATTCTGTCGCTCTGCCCAAAAGCGAAAGAGCTAACTTGCTCCGGGAAGACGAAGCTCCGCGCTTTGCGATCTTCAACGTTCACCAACTCGATACCCGTGGAAACCATGGTCGCGAGAAGACGGCCGTCCGGTGAAAACGCTACCTCGTTTCGCGGAGTGACCGGTGTTTGGTTCGGACCATAATCACCGTTGGCACTGTAAGGCACCTTAACAGCCGCTCGAACGGGTTGCAGGATTGCGAGGTTGCGCCCCGTGTCTGTAGTCCAAAGCTGGACCGTTCCAAGGGCGCCTGCGCTGGCCAGAGTTTGCCCGTTGGGACTGAAAGCGAGCCCGTTCACGACGTCTTTCTGCGCGATTCGGATCGTTTTCGCACCGCCAACTTCCGAGAGGTAGATCGCGCCTCCGCCCCCGGTAGCAATTTTCGAAGCGTCCGCGTTGAACGCGATCGCAGTCACCGGACCGCCGAATGAAATAACAGTCTCCGCGCCCGTTTGCAGGTTCCGAAGTTTCCTGGTTCCAAACCCGCTTGACTCCATATATCCAACCGCCAGCCATTTTCCATCCGGACTGAGGTCCATGCTCTGCACATCAGGAAGAGGCATTGTCAGCGGCGCGCCTCCCTTCAGCGAATAGCAAATCACCCGCTCCGGATAGCTCACAGCCAAAAGGCTTGCGTCCTTGTTGGAAACCATTCCCAATGCGGTACCGGCAGAAGTTGGAATCGCGGCGACCGGCTGCGGAAGTTGCGTCAGCAGCGTCCGCAAGCTCGCATCGATTGGCGCGTAGGGATAGATTCTCACGGCGCGAATCGCCGCGTCGATTCCCCCTTGATCCAATACCGCCTGCGCCTGGGCCTTGCGGGCCTGATCCTTGTATCCAATGACCAACGCCAGGCCGACCAGCGCGACCAAAGCAGCAGCCACCCCAATCGACCACTGCAGCGCCTTTCGTCGTCTTCCCGCCTTCTTCGACGCCTGAATATACTCCGCTTCCGCAGTGTTCAAATCCGCCCGCCGCCCCGTAAGCCGATTCTCTGCCTCCTGGAGAGGCAGGCCACGCAGCAATCCCTCCTTCGCGTGCCCAAACTTTTCCCAGTTGGCCTTCGCCGCATCCAGCGAATCCCGCCAGCGAAGAAATTCCAGGTCGGCCGCGATCCACTCGGAAAGTCTGCGCCACGTGGAAACCAGGGTTTCGTCAGCCACGCGGAAATAGGTCTCGGTGTCCGTTTTTCGGAACGCGATCACCTTTGGGCCGACGAATGCCTGAAGCGTTGGCGGATCGACGATCAAAGATTTTAGTTCGCGCTCGATTGCCGCCGGCTTCAGCGAATCCGGCGGCACGCGAATCAATTGCAGGAATAGCCGTTTCGCCGCATCCTGCTCATTCGGTTTCAAGTACGCATAGATGGATTCGGCGACCTCAGCAACGCCGGTGGCCGCCGCGGAGGAAGTCTCCGGCACATCCCATGGCACATCCAGCCCAAGCCGTTCCACAAAACTGGCATAAGCGCGCCGCAGCGAAGTCCGGTCATTGGTCTTCTCCAGCAGAACAGCGACCTTCTCGCCGTAGGCGTACGCGGACGAATGCTGAATCTGCACTTCGTTGAAGTAAGCGTCCAAATTACATTCGTCCAGTTCCCAGACCTTCCTGAACAATGCCTCGAAGCGGGGCTGATACCCCGTGCCCGTGCCTTTCCGCCAATGCTCGCGCAAGTCCGGTTCGCTGGTCTCAATGCGCGATGGCAAAGGAAACACCGAAAGCGGACGCAGGTCCGCTGAGCGCCGCCGGTAATTGGTGGAGCGCTCGGCCATCTGCAGCACGCCGTCCAGGCTTTGCTGATTGGGCGTGAATACCGCCACGAGTTTGTCCGGCAGCAGCATGGTGCAGATACCGCTGGTGTCCGTGATCCCGGTGCGGGAATCGATCAACGTGTAACGGAACCGGCTGGTGAACCAGTCGGCCACCAGCGCGATCACCCAGGGCGCGCGGTTATAAAGCGCCTCCCACTGAAACGTATTCACCCGCCTCGCGTAGGTCTCGTCAAAAGTCCCGGCCTTCAGCAGACACACGTTCGGGACGTCGGTCCGCAGGATGTAGGAATCGAGATTCACGGCTTGCGCGAGTTGTTCTTGTATCTCGGGAGTCGGCTCTTCGGCGATCGGGGGAAGCTTGTCGATTTCGGCGGCGAGCGCGATGAAGAGATCAATCAGCCCCGGACTGCCTTCCAGTGCGGCTTCCGCACCGTCGGCGCCCTCAAACTGCCGCCGGAACCGGTCGGCGAAGTAACGGTGCAGGCCGGGCGCTTCGAGGTCCCAATCCACCGTCAGAATACCGCCGTTTCCCTCTGGCTGTTGAGCCAGCAAACACGCGGTGTTGGCCAGAACCATCGACCGGCCGGTGCCCCCTTTATAGGAATAGAACGTGAGAATCTGGCCCGGTTCCTCGGGCGTTGCCTGAGAGTTCAACGACCCGCCTCACGGGTGGGGTAGGGAACACCCGGATGCAGCACCTGATTCAACCACGGCAGGATATCCTGCTCGGGAGGCAGATGGCATTGCGGGCAATCGACACAGGGGTCCGGCGGCGGTATGTTTTGCAAAGCGCGGCAGCGCTCCGTGATGTAAGTGCCGATCTTGTGAATATCGTTCTTGAACTCGGTGATCCGCGCCATGTTCGGCCGCAGTGTGTGCTTCTCGAAATTGACCACCAGGCGGTTCTGCCTGATCTCGGCCGGTATCTGATCGAAGTCACGGAAGGCGATGGTGACAATCAGCCCCTTCTGGCGTTCCAGCGGATCGGCGAGCAGTCTGAGGCGCTGCTGCTCCAGTTCCACCATGGCTTTGTATTCACGAGAGCAAAAGGTGTGTTCGCGCGAAAAATAGGTGGGCCAATACAGCATCACCATGCAGACGCTGCTGCAAAGGGAACTGGCCAGTGCCTCGTTGTAGAACGTTCCTCCCTGAAGACGATCCGCGTCAAGATAGACCGGCAGGGGAACGCGAAGATCCAGTTCATCCTTAAGAGCGTCCACCGTTTGCTGGATAATGGCCCGCGTTCCGCGCATATCGGTGTGACGGTAACTGATGAAACAAGCGTTGGAAAACGGCATGGTGTGTTCGACCGGCCTTGATCGAGAAGCATAGCACCATTCGCCGGTGTGCGTTGGTGCGCGTAGATTGGAGCGTGCCTCGACTATGATAGAAACGCATCATGCCCGAAATCCCCGCCGGATACCGGCAACTGGCCGGAAGCGAGCGAAGAGTCCGCAAGGGCGCTACCCGCGTTGGCCCGTCCGACCCCGCCGAAACCGTTCTCGTCAGCCTCTACGTCCGCCGCCAGCCCGGCGCGCCTCCGCTCCCCACGCTCGATTCGTACACCGCCAAAAACCTCGGCCAGCGCGTCAACCTGTCTCGTAGCGAGCTCGCCGAGCGGTACGGCGCTTCGCCCGCGGATCTCCAGGTGGTCGCCGATTTCGCGAAAGCCGCATCGCTCACCGTTGTCGAAACAGATCCCGCGCGAAGATTGGTCCAGGTTTCCGGCTCCGTCGCGCAGGTATCCAAGGCGTTTGGGGTGGATCTTGCAAACTACCGGTCTGCCCAAGAAACCTATCGCGGCCGCGAAGGTGCGATTCAATTGCCGGATGCCGTTGCCGGCGTAGTGGAAGGTGTGTTCGGTTTGGACAACCGGCGCATGGCCCGTCGCATGGGCGGCGTCGGAACCACGCCTGCGCCTGTCCCCGTGACTCCTCCGCAACTCGCGCAAGCCTACAACTTCCCGTCTCCCGCTCAAGGCGCAACCGGCCAGGCCATCGCGCTGCTGGAGTTCAGCGGACCGAAAGCCATCAACCCCACTTGCGGCTTCGTCCAAAGCGACATCGACGGCTATATCAAATCCCTCAACGGTTCCACCGGAACCCTCAAGAGCACGAATGTCGTGGTGGTGACCATGATGGGCTCGAATGGAAATGTTCCCGGCGGCGAGAACGACCTCGAAGTGGCGCTCGATATCGAGATGGTTGTCTCTGTCGCTCAAAACGCCAAGGTCATCGCGTATTTCGCACCCATGACGGAGGCGGGCTGGGTGGATGCCGTCTCCGCAATCGTTCATGACACCCTGAATAAACCCACCATTCTCTCCATCAGTTGGGGTTGGCCGGAACTGGAGGCCGACGCCCTGGCGACCGAGGCGTGGCCTTTTGAATGGACCCAGCAGGCCTTCACTCAAATGACGCAAGCCTTTCAATCCGCCGCCGCGATCGGGATGACCGTCCTGGTGGCTTCCGGCGATCACGGGACAGACTGCGGTCAGCAGGACGGCATGGCCCATGTCCTTTACCCAGGGTCCGACCCCGGCGTGGTCTCCTGCGGCGGCACCGTCGTCAATAGCCTTTCGCCTCTGGTGGAAGATACCTGGAACAACTTCAACGGCGCAAACGGCAGCGGTGGCGCAACCGGGGGTGGAATCAGTTATTTGTCGCCTGTGCCGTCTTTTCAGGCCAACGCGAATGTGCCGCCCTCAGTGAATCCCGATCACCATCAAGGCCGCGGAGTTCCGGATGTGGCGGGCAATGCCAGCCCCAGTAGCGGGTATGTTCTCCTGCTCCAGGGTCAATCCACCGCCCCGGTCGGCGGCACCAGTGCGGTGGCGCCTCTCTATGCCGCGTTGGTCGCGCTGGTCAACGCGAGCCTCGGCACGAACGTTGGATACTTGAATCCCACGCTCTACAATCTTGGAACGGGCAGCGTGTTTCGGGACATTAACGACGGCGTGGGCAATGCCGTGCCGCCCGCGCCCGGCTACCACTCGGGTTCCGGTTGGGATGCCTGTACCGGATGGGGCAGCATCAACGGCGCCGCACTCCTGGCGGCCCTGAAGGCTCAATTCGCGCCAGACCCATGCCAAACCATCATCCAGCGGCTGGACGCCGAACTGCACGCTCCTCTCGGAGTGCCTGCCGCCTCAGTGACGGCGTGGGAAACGGCTCTCTCCAGTTGCTATCAGCAAGGCAAAATCACTCAGGCCGCCTACAACGCCGCCATCTCTTCCCTGAAAGACCCGCATCCGGTTTCATAGCTCCGGCCTATAATGCCGCCGACTATAATTTGTCGATAATCGCCTCGGTGAACTCGTCCGTCCGGGCGTTGCCGCCAACGTCTCCGGTCAGATGCTTGCCTTCCGCGTAAACCGCCCGCACCGCTTTCTGTAAGCGCTTGGAAGCATCGCGCTCCCCAATGTGCGAAAGCATCAGAACCGCGGACTGCATCAGTGCCGTTGGGTTCGCGATGCCCTTGCCCGCAATATCCGGTGCGGAGCCATGCACCGCCTCGAACACCGCCGTCGTTTCACCCAGGTTCGCTCCCGGTACGATGCCTAACCCGCCCACCAACCCCGCCGTGAGATCCGAGACAATATCGCCGTATAAGTTCGGCAGCACCAACACATCGAATATCTCCGGACGCATCACCAACTGCATGCAGGTGTTATCCACGATCATCTCGCCGTACTCGATCTCGGGAAACTGCGCCGCCACTTCCCGGCAGCACCGCAGAAACAAGCCGTCGCTCATCTTCATGATGTTGGCTTTGTGAACGGCCGTCATCTTCCGCCGTTCTTCCCGCCGCGCAAACTCGAACGCGGATTGCGCAATCCTCAGGGAGGCGGTTCGCGTGATCACCTTCAGGCTCTCCACCACGCCCGGCACCACCTCATGCTCGATGCCCGAATACAGATCTTCCGTGTTTTCGCGGAAGATCACCATGTCGATGGGCAGATCCTGAAAACGCGTCTTCAGCCCCGGCAGCATTTTCACCGGGCGGAAGTTCACGAACAGATCCAGCCGCTTGCGCAGGGCCACGTTCACGCTGGCGTGCCCTTTGCCGATCGGCGTTCCTACCGGACCTTTCAACCCCACCCGCGTCCGCTCAAGAGACGTGAACACCGCCTCCGGAAGCACGTGTCCCGTTTCCTGCTCGGCCTTCAGACCCGCGTCCACCCGGTCCCATTCGACCAGGACGCCCGTTGCTTCGATCGCTCGTAGGGTCGCGTCCGCAACCTCTGGCCCGATCCCGTCTCCGGGAATTAACGTGATAGCGTGTGTCACGTCCCGATTATCGCCTGCCGCCTGGAAGCTAGACTGAATGGGATGCCCTTTCGTCTCCGCACCGCTCAGGGCAAGCTCAAAATCGAGCACAGCATCATCGAGGGCGTGCGCCCCCTGCTGGAGACTCTGTTAAGTCAGAGTCCCGAGATTCGTTCGGTCATTCCCGGCGTGATTCGCCCGGTCCGCGACGCAAAAGGCAAGGTCCGCATCCACGTAACGGTGCCCACCACGAATGGCTGGAAGGCGATCGCGCTCAGCGCCGGAGCGAGGCAGGAATTGTTCATCAGCACCGCGATGGACAAACAGGCATTGGAAAAGGCGCTCGTCAAGTGCGGGGCGGAAAGCTAGCCCGCAACCTAGTCCGCAACCCGCCCCGTGTGCAGCGCCACAATTCCCCCAGTCATCCTCTCAAAACCAACCTGCTCGAACCCGGCCTCTTCCATTCTCCGCGCGAGTTCCTCCGCGCCCGGAAACTTCTTCACCGATGTTTGCAGGTACGAATACGCCGCCGCATCGCCGGAAATCATCCCACCCACTTTCGGCAGCACGCGCAGAGAATAGAACTCATAAAGCGCCCCGAAAATCCGTCCCGGCGGATGCGAAAATTCCAGAATCGCCGCCATCCCGCGCGGCCGGATCACGCGCCGCAACTCGCGCAGTCCCGCGTCATAATCCACCAGATTGCGAAATCCGAACGCGCACGTAACCAGATCCACCGATTCATCCGGCAGCGGCAGGGAAAGCGCATCGGCCTCAAACAGCAATCCCGCATCTTTCTTCGCCGCGCCGTCCAGCATGGGCCGGGAATAATCGCTCCCCATCACCGCCCCGCCGCGTTCCCGTGAAAGCGCCAGGGTCAGGTCCCCGGTGCCGCAGCATAGATCCAGCACCGAGGCGCCCGGAACCGCCATCACATCGCGCACGCGTTCCACCGTTTTCCGCCGCCAGCCCCGGTCAAGATTCAGGCTCAGCATGTGGTTCGCGCGGTCGTAGCAGTGGGCCACGCGCCCGAACATCTCGCGCACCCACCGCGCGGCCTGCTCTTCATCCTCCGCCCCAGGCGGCTTCGTCCCTGTTACGGCGGCATTCATAAAAGCGCCTCCATCACCGCCGCCATCATCTGGTTGTGGGTCAAGCCGGAAACCACTTCCGTCGCGCCGATCCGCAACGGCAGCACGAAATGCACATCGCCCTGCATCGTCTTCTTATCGCTGCGCAAACGCCGGTAGACATCGGACGCCGCAATGCCCGCGGTCGAGGGAAGTGGCCCGTAGCTCGTGATCACTTGGATGATTTCCGCCGCCACATCGGCTCTCAATTCACCACGCAACCGCGCCAGTTCCGTCGCCCCGCGCATCCCCAGCGCCACCGCCTCCCCATGCAGAAACTGCGTGTAGCCGGTGACCGCCTCGATAGCATGGCCCACCGTGTGACCGAAATTCAGTATCTTTCGTACGCCCGTTTCACGTTCATCCGCGGAGACCACTTCGGCTTTGATCTGCACCGATTCGGCGATAATGCGGTCGAGTACCTCGGGCTCCCTGGCCAGCACTGCCTCCCGCCGGTCTCGCATCACCGCGAATAATGCAGGGCTTGCGATCACCCCGCATTTGATCACCTCAAACAACCCCGCTCTGTACTCGCGGTCCGGCAGCGTAGCCAGAACCGCCGGGTCCACCAGCACCGCGAGCGGCTGATGAAAACTGCCTATCAGGTTCTTGCCTCGCGTCAGATTCACGCCCGTCTTCCCGCCCACCGCCGCGTCCACTTGCGCCAGCAGCGTCGTGGGAATCTGGATCACCGGAATGCCGCGCATGAAGATGGCCGCCAGAAATCCGCCCATGTCGTTCACGATTCCGCCCCCGAACGGGACCACCACGCTGGTGCGGTCCGCGCCGCAGTCCACCATGCGCTCCGCCGCCGCTTCCAGCGCGCTCAGACGTTTGTTCGCCTCACCACCGGGCAGGAAAATCGTCTCGCTGGCAATGCCTTCAAGTGCCCCGCCATAGAGAGACCAGATGAATTCTTCGGTAATGACGAACACCTTGCCGTGTTTCGGCGGAAGATGTTCGCGGACGCGCGCAATCGCTCCGCGCTCAACGATCACCGGATAGGCTGCGTTCGCCGTCGTGACTGGAAACACCGGCACGAATTAGTTGTAGCAGAGAGCGACATCTAAGATTCGGCCATCTCGTCGCGGATCGCGTCAAACTCCTTTCTCGACCTCGAGCACCGGAAAATACTCTCGCCCCATTACCTCCGAAATGCCGGTGCGTGTCGTGAAGATCGTGGCGTGTTGCTCCACCCATCTAAAATCAAAAATACCGATGATCCATTCCCGCGTCTCCCACCCGAATGCTTAGCCTCGCCCGCGCATCCGGCATAGCCGCGCTCCTCTTCCTCGCGGCGCTCCCGATGCACGCCCAAACTCCCTGGTCGATGCTCTGGACCGCCCCGGTCCTCCTCCTCGCCTCGCTCTTCATCGCCTGGGCCGCCGAATCCTCGCAATACTTCATCGCCCAGGGCTTCGCTCTCGCCATCCTCGCGTGGCTTCAGACCCTTCCCGAATTCGGCGTCGAAGCCGTTCTCGCCTGGCACCGCCAAACGCCGCTGCTGCTCTCGAACCTCACCGGCGCGCTCCGCCTGTTAACCGGTGTCGGCTGGCCTCTCATCTACGTCACCGCCGCGCTCTCCTATCGCGCCCGCCGCCACAGCCCCATGCGCGCCATCCACCTGGCGCCGCAGGACAGCGCTCAAATCGCCGCCCTCATCGCCGCCCTCGCGTGGATCTTTGTTGTCTTCTTCAAAGGCACGCTCGGCCTCATCGACGCCGTCGTCCTCATCTCCGCCTATGCCGGCTATCTCTGGCTCCTCAAGCGCGTTCCTCCCGAATCCACGGAAGATCTCGAAGAACTGGAACGCGTCCCACGGGCCATCGTCTTAGCCCGCCCCGCCGTTCGCAACATCGCCATCGCGGCTTTATTCCTCGCCGGCGGCGGCTTGATCTACATCGTGGCCGAGCCGTTTCTCGGAAGCCTTCTCGCCGTTTCCGCCGCCGCCGGCATTCCCCAATTCGTCGCTGTTCAGTGGATTGCGCCCTTCGTGTCCGAATTCCCCGAAAAGGTCTCGGCGTTCTATTGGGCGCGCACTATCGACAAAGCTTCCATGGCCCTCATGAACATGCTCTCCAGCAATATCAACCAGTGGACCTTGCTGGCCGCCATGCTCCCCATCGTGCTCTCTCTCAGCTACGGGGCCCCGTCTGAGCTACGTTTCGATCAGCAGCAATCGCTCGAACTGCTCATGACAGCATCTCAGTCGCTGCTCGGCGCACTGCTCCTCTTTGATTTGAAATTGGTCTGGTGGGAAGCGGCGTGCCTGTTTCTTCTGTGGCTGGTGCAGTTCGTGTTCTCGGTTCTTCCCGGCCCGCGGGCGTCCCAGGTCCACCAGGCCGTAACCGCGATTTATCTGCTCTGGTGCGCCGTGGAAGTCGTCCGGCTCATTGCCGCGCGCAAACCGCCGCCGGTATTCGCCGCGTTGCGGCAATTCCTGCGCGCATAACTCACTGCTTGCCCCGTTCCGAATCCTGCTCTTTCACAAACGCCAGGATATCGAACTTCTTCACCGCCCGGTCCGGGAAAAAACTATTCACGGCGTCCTGCTCATCCTCGAAATTCTCGAAAATGGTCTCCAGCTTCGTCGTCACCAGCAATTCCAGATTGCGCGCATTCATCGAGAGCAGCCGGATCAGCGACTTCGATTTCCTCGCCGTCCCGGCCAGAAACACCAGCGCGCCCAAACCCGTGCTGTCGATATAAGCCACTTCGATCATGTTCAGAATGATGCGGCCTTCCGCGGCACTCGCCAGCGGCGTAATCGCGTCCCGAAATTCCGAGGCCTCCAGCCCCATCACAATTCGGCCCTTCAGGTCGAAGATCGCAATGCCCTCGCGATCGCGGCGTTCCCAGGTAAGGCTCACAGGGACAAGTCTAGCAGCGGTTTAGGAAGCGACGGCTGCGGCCCGCATCGCCGTCATTTTCGCGCGCATTCCGTTCATGCGTTCGCGCGTTGCCGCCACGCGTTCCCGCCCGCCCTTGGTGTCGTCAACCACTTTTTCCAGGTTGACCATGTACTGCGCTCCGTACATCGCGCGGATGTCGCCCAGAAAAGGCTCGACCTTCGCGAACACTCCTACGTACTCGCCATTTGTGTCGTTGAACAGATCCAGGCCGATGGCCCCGTGATTCACCAGCGCCGCCGCCATATCCCAATAACTGGTCACCATTCGCACATGCGCGCCGTTTTGGCCGAATAGCGTGGCGTTATATTCGGCCACTGTTTCTGGAAAAAAATCCCTGAAAAACCAGTCCCGCGCCAGGCGCATCGTGGGCTCGCGGCGCAGTTCGTACAACCGCAGAATCAACTCGCCTTCTTCGTGTTTCGACATAATGATAGTTAGGATATCAATTCTCACCATTAATGAGCACTTTCGAGCGTTGGTCACCCAGGCTCTTCCTCACCCTTCGCACTTACTCAAGTCGTGATTTCCTGGCGGACCTGATCGCTGGTCTAACCGTCGGCTTAGTCGCGCTTCCCTTGGCCATGGCCTTCGGCATTGCCTCCGGCGTTACCCCGCAGGCCGGTATCTATACCGCTGTTGTCGCCGGCTTTATTATCTCCGCGTTCGGCGGTTCACGCGTCCAGATCGGCGGCCCTACCGGCGCGTTCGTCGTCATCGTCGCCGGCATCATCGCCAAACACGGAGTTTCCGGCCTGCTCATCGTCACCGTCATGGCTGGCGTCGTGCTCGTCATCATGGGCGTTACAGGTCTCGGCGCAGCCGTCAAATTCATCCCGCGCCCGGTAACCATCGGGTTCACCAATGGCATCGCTCTGTTGATCGCCTCCACGCAAATCAAAGACTTTCTTGGCCTCCGCACGGGTCCCGTCCCCAGCGATTTCCTCGCGCGCATGCTCCTGCTCGCGGAAAATATTTCCACCGTCCACTGGCCCACTCTCGCCCTGGGCGCAGCTTCTCTTGCCCTGCTGATCTTTTTCCCGCGTCTCACCCGGCGCGTCCCCGGTTCCATCGTCGTGCTGTTCCTCGCGACCGCCGGCGTGGCCCTCCTCGCGCTTCCCGTGGCCACCATCGGGACCAAGTTCGGAGGCATCCCCACCGGTTTCCCTCCGTTTTCTCTCCCGCCCTTCCGCCCGGACCTGATTGTGCCGCTCATCCCTTCCGCGCTCACCGTGGCTCTCCTGGCCGCCGTGGAAAGCCTCCTCTCCGCCGTCGTCGCAGACAGCATGACAGGCGATCGCCATAACTCAAACGTGGAGTTGATCGCACAGGGGATTGCCAACATCTTCTCGCCCCTGTTTGGCGGAATTCCCGCCACCGGCGCCATCGCTCGCACCGCCACCAACGTCCGGTCGGGCGCCAAAACACCCATTGCCGGCATCGTCCACGCCGCAACCTTGTTGATCATTCTGCTCGTCGCCGCGCCACTCGCCCGCTTCATCCCGCTGGCCACGCTTTCCGCCGTGCTTTTCATCGTGGCCTATAACATGGGCGAGTGGCGCGAAATCGGCATCGTGCTGCGGCTCTCAAAGGCCGATATCGCCGTTTGGGCCGCCACCTTTGGGCTCACCGTTTTTGCCGATCTCACCATTGCCGTGGAAGTCGGCATCGCGCTCGCCGCTTTGCTCTACATACACCGCATCGCGCAAACCACCACCGTGGAACCCGTCACGCCCGCGTACATCGAGGAAGGCCGCCTGCACGTCTTGCAGGACAAGGAGGTGCCGCCGTATGTAACCATTCTGCGAATACACGGCCCGTTTCTCTTTGGTACCACCGACAAGTTGGACGAAGCCACCGCGAACCTCGACAATTTCGCTCCCGTCGTGGTCCTGCGCCTTCGGAACATGACGGCCCTCGACGCCACCGGGCTGCATGCCCTGGAACGGTTGGCGGAGCGCCTCCGCAAGAGCGGACGCACCCTGCTGCTCTGTGGCGCGCGTTCCCAGCCCGAGCGACTGCTCAAGCAGGCCGAGTTCATTGAACACGTGGGAGCCCAGAACATCCTGCCCCATGTCTCCGCGGCCCTCGCCCGCGCCCGGGAAGTGAACGAAGCCTTCGGCGGTTTGGGACCGGAATTCGCCGCCGACATGCAAGACCTCAGCTAGCGCCGCGGGCGATCACGGATATCCGCGCGCCCCGTGCCAGCCCTCACGGGTAGAGCGCGGCGACTGCGCTCGACGGAATGATCACCGCTTCCCCCACCGCACCCCTACCCAGGCGAATCGCAGGCGGCGCCGACGGGTTAGTCGGGTAAGAGTTTCCATCGAACCGCAGCTTCGCCTCATAACCTGGCTGAACGCCTCCGCCCTGAACCCAAATGCCTAGGCTATGCCACCCATTCGCAGTATCGGCTAACACGCGAATCGGGAGCTGGGCAAGCGTGATCCAGGTAACGACTCGGAAGGTCGATTCTTTGGGCGAGACCACGAGTGTTACGCAACCACCGCTACCGCACCAGCCCTTTCCCTGCAGATAGACAATCGCATCCCGCTTTCCCGCGCCATGCAGCCCGACCCAGGCGTGCGAGTATTTACTAGTCTTTTCGTCACTTCCGGGCCGGCCCCGCAGGTAAACGTGAAGAAACGCCTTGAGGGAACGCTCGTCCATGTTCCGGTCGGCAGCAGATTGCGAAGCGGGCCGGGCAAGGCACAATGCGCGCCCACCGAAGAAGTCACCCTCCCTGTCGAACCGGGGCGGAATTATGGTCTGCCCATTGCGATCCATGTACCCCCAACGCTCCCCGTTGCGAATCTGGAACAGCGAATCCGATCCTCTCGCCTTCACAGGAGACGGGACAGTGTCCGAAAATCCAGCGGAAGCAACCGAGAGAGCCAGTGCGCCCGCCAACGCCGAGCGAACGATCAACGAACCCTCCGCCCTTCGTCTCGTCCGGAGACCAGTACACATGCACAAATTATTTCACCAACCAAAATCCCCCTTCCAACAACCAGACAAAGCATCTTCCCATCCCGCGTTCATCCTTTTCNNGACTCCCGTCGGCGGCGACGTTCCCTGAATCGAACTGGATTGGGGACATACCGCCGCGGTGAAGCTCAGCTGGACTATAAGGACGCGAAGACCTTTTGCGCGCAACTGCACACAAGCGCCGTGCACCAGCTTGTCTACCGTCAATGTCTTCCTGGCCATTTTCACCTGCGTCACTTCCAATGAAATGATAACCAAGACTTCTGGAAAATCGCCTCCACCAACGTCCGCCTCCTCGAAATCCAGCACCTTCCACCCATCCCGCGTTCATCCTTTTCATCGGCGGCCCAAAATTCGCCCGGTATCCGCGGCGAATACCCATCATTTCCCCAAAATCGCCCCCACCAATTCAACAACTTACCCCAAAATCCCCCTTCCCACCCCAATTCCCCCTGCTATTCCTTGTTTGAGGTACCAAACGTATGAATACCCCCGAACAAGACCTGCTCGATGCAATCTCCGGCTCCCGCAAAATCCTGGGCGACGCGCTCCCTCGCCTCATCACCCGGAAACCCCAGGTTGCCATGAATGCCTGCAAGAACCAGCTCACCGGTCAAAGCATCTTCATGCCCCCCGCCGAACTCGCGCAATACCTCTCCGTCGGCCTCGAAATCATCGAACTGCTCCGCCCCGTCGGCGTCCTCGAAATCCAGCACGTCCAGCGCATCGTCGACATCAACTGGCGTCTCAATCGCGCCTCCGCGCTCGAAGGCAACCTGTTCAACTCCTACGTCGCCTTCGAATCCCAAACCATCAAAGCCGCCCATCCCTCCATCAGCGACGAAACCCTCCTCGTCAGCTCCCAAACCGCCGCTTACGATCACGATCGCTCCAACCTCATCGACAGAATCGGCCGCCACGCCATGCGCCTCGAGCGCTCGCTGCGTCTGGTGCGGGCGGACCACGAAGCCATGCGCAAAGAGCGTATCCGGCAGCGCGGCGACAAGTACGATGTCACCACATGCAAGGCCTACGCCTGGTATCAGAAGCTCGCCGGACTGGCCGATCGCCTCATCGAGGCGCGCGAGGAGCTGAAGGCCAAAACCACCTCAAAAGCGGCTCCGACCGAAAGTGCAACTCCCCCGGAATCAGCGACATCGCCCACCCCCTTGTTTTGCATAATCCGGGAACCGCTCACCCCGGAAACGGTCGCAACCTTCACCGAAGCGGGCCGGAACAACCTGCTGACCGCCGAGGAGGTCGAACTGTTCGCCGAAAAAGCCGCTTAGCG
>PLFE01000212.1:7079-22349 GCA_003136675.1 Bryobacterales bacterium | reverse complement strand
CGAGCAGCATCAGAACCTCGGTGCAGTCGTGCTTGTCGCTCAGGGTCTTGTTGACCTTTTCCATCTGGCCCTGGATTCGTTTGACTCGATTGAGCAGTTTGACGCGTTCCTTGCCGGGCTGCATGGCGTTCCCTCTTCTTACCATTATATACCCTAGGGGGGTATACTATTCTCAAACATACTTGTCGTGGACCGCATCGTACGTAAGGTGCGTGTTGTGACAATTCAAGTTCTATTCAAATAGTTACGGGATGATTAGTCTTCATGGGTACTTTACGTCGCTGGATAATCGCAAGTGTTTTGGGTTTGTGTGCTTTGCCTCTGGCAGCACAGCATCCCACCGAACCCGGACCGGTAAGCGTCGGCGACGACGGGCCTCCCACGATGTTCCCGCACTCCGATTCTAGCCGTTACCTGATTGGCGGCCAGGCGAACATCATCTTTCAGGCCCACGCGCCGTTCCATTCCGACTATTCCGGGACAAATAGCCTACTGAGCCGCGGCGAGTATAAGACCTCGATGATTGGAACTGTTTTCATGGGCTTTCAGCTGAACAAGAACCCGCGCTATGCGACGGATGGGATCTTCGACGTGGAATCTGCCGGCGGGCGCGGCGATTCGGAAGCTCTGGGACTCGCAGGGTTCACCAACCTCGACGTGGTGCGGAACCCGAATCTGGGATCGACTCCTTATCTGGCTCGTTATGAGATTCACCAGGTGGTTGGGTTGACGGACAAGATGGTGGAGTCGGATCGGACTTCGTTTTCGTTGTCTACGAAATTGCCGGAGACCCGACTGGAGTTCTGGGTGGGACGCATGAGCCTGCCGGATTTGCTCGACCTGAACTCCATTGGGACGGACTCGCACCTGCAGTTTATGAATTGGTCGATCGACAACAATGGCGCTTGGGATTACGCGGCAAATACCCGCGGATATACCGATGCGGCGGTCGCCGAGTTTACGTCCCACGACTTCACCGCCCGGTACGCGCTGGGTGCAATGCCGACAGTTGCGAACGGGATCGACCTGCAGTACAACCTGAGGCGCGCGAGCGGGCAGAATGTGGAGTTGGAATATCGCCAGGGACCGGGATTCTTCATACCGGCGCTGGCGAAGCGCAAGGGCGCGGTGCGGATTCTGGGCTTTGTAAACAAGGCGAATATGGGGGATTATCGCCAGCAGAATCAGCTTTACCTGGCGGGAGGGACCAAGACTCCGGAGATTACGGCGCACCCACTCCAGAGCACGATGAAGTATGGCGTGGGTTGGAATTTTGAGCAGGAAGTGAGCGAAAACGGCCGCGTGTATGCCCAGTTTGGGTGGAATGAAGGGCAGCATGAATCGTATGCGTACACCGAGATCGACCAGACGATGGCGGTGGGCGGTGACTACACAATGAAGGCGTTCGGGCGGCCGAATGACAAGTTTGGGATCACGTTTGTGTCGAACGCGATCAAGCGGGATCACCAGTGGTACCTGGCGCATGGCGGCCTGGGATTTTTGCTGGGGGATGGAAAGTTGAACTACGCCAGAGAGGATATTGTGGAGGCGTATTACAACTACCACTTATGGAAGGGCGTGTATTACGCGCTGGACGAGCAGTTTGTGGCGCACCCGGGGTATAACAACGATCGCGGTCCAGTGATGGTGGAGAGTGTAAGGATGCACGTGGATTTTTGAGGATAGTTGGCAGTTGATAGTTGGAAGTTGGAAGTTGGTAGTAAAGGCAAGGACCGTATACTTCGGGTGTGAATCCTTTGCTTGGGGCGTTTGAGTTTTCGGGTTTCTTGATTGGGCTGTTTTTTGGCAGCTTTTTGAATGTGTGCATCTACCGCCTGCCGAGGGATCTCTCGGTGATCCGGCCGCGCTCGCACTGCGTGGAATGCAACCAGATGGTGCGGGCATGGGATAACGTTCCGGTGGTGAGCTATTTTCTGTTAGGCGGGAAATGCCGCGACTGCGGGGCGCGATTTTCCTGGCGGTATCCCGTGGTGGAGTTGATCACGGGGCTGTTGTTCGCGTACTTCGTCTGGACCGAAGGCGTGAGCCTGATCGCTTTGCGGGATTGCACGTTCAGCGCGCTTCTGATCGCATTGTTCTTCACGGATCTGGAAGAACGCATTCTGCCTGAGCAACTGACCATGGGCGGGATCGCGCTGGGATTACTGTTTTCGCTGGTGGTTCCGGTTGGAGACGGGACGGCGAATCTGTTTGGTCTGCGGGGGGTATGGGCGTCTTTGGGCGATTCCGTATTAGGCGCGGCGCTGCCGGCATTCGTCCTCTGGTTCATCGGCTTCGTTTGGGGCAAGCTGTTCAAGGTGGATGCGCTGGGGTTGGGAGACGTGATCATGCTGTCCGAGATCGGCGCATTTCTGGGACTGCGGGCGACGCTGCTGACCTTGATGGTTGCCGCGATGGTGGGTTCGGTGATCGGGCTGGTCTATATTCTGGTTGCGCGGAAGAAGTTTCGCGAATTTGAATTGCCTCTGGGGTCATTTCTGAGCGCTGCGGGTATTTTGGTTACGGCGTTTGGCGCGGCGATCGTCCATTGGTACTTGAGCTTATCGGCTTGAGAGCCCCTTCCTCGATCAGGAAGCCCATGCCGGAGAGGGTTTGGCGCAATTCCTGAATGACGGAGAGAACGCGAGCGGACGGGCTCTTAATGTTGGAAAGGGCGTTCCAGGCGTTGAAGAGGGCGCGCACGGCGAAGCGATCCGCAGCAATGGCTGTGAAGGGCACTGAGGGAATTGTAGCGCTAAACGGGCCGGCTCCGCCTACAGATTGATTTCCTCTCCCAGTTGGTCGCTCAATTTGCTGGCGATGAGTTGCTTCAGTGTTTCGCCGGTGCTGCTGTAGACGAATGCGCCTTGCACGATATCCCAATCGAGCTTGAAGCTCTTGGATTGGGCGGATACCCAAATCTGGCGTACCGGCGTGTTGGGGCTGACGACAAAGCGGGTATGGGGCTGCTCGATTTCGATGGTGAGCGCGCCGCTATTGAAGTCCGTCTCAAACCCATAGTCGTCACCCGCATCGATGAGAGCCCTGTTGAGCCGGTCGAGGGCGACGTCGGCATGTTTGCGAAATTCCTGTTCTTCGATCATGTGGCGTTCCTTCTGATTTTAAGACTTCGCAAAGAGCAAATCTTTCAGGTTGATGCCGGCGAAGGCCATGGTCAGGCCGATCATGATGATGACGGTGGCCCAGACGATCCAGTTATAAACGGGAGAGCTGACCCATTCCTTCATCAGGCTGCGTTTGTTGAGGAGCAGGATCATATAAATGAGCACGATGGGTAGCAGGATTCCGTTGATCACCTGGGAGAGCAGAATCATCTGATACTGGCGTGCTTTGGGAATGAGCAGATCGAAGATTGCGCCTCCCACGATGAGAAGAGTATAGAGCCAGTAGAAGACCGGCGCTTCCTTCCAGCTCTTGTTGACGCCGCTTTCAAAACCCAGGCCTTCGCAGACGGAATAGGCGGTGGAGAGCGGCAGGATGCAGGCGGCGAAGACGGAAGCGTTCAACAAGCCGGCGGCGAACAGCAGAAAAGCGTACTGGCCGAAGGGCTTGAGGCCGAGGGCGGCTTCGGCGCCATCCTGGACATCACGGGGATGGACGGCCCAAATGGCGCCCGCACAGGCCACGATGATGAAGAAGGCGATGACGGAAGTCATGATGCAGCCGAAGACGACTTCAATGCGCGACTCGGCGTACTCCTTCATGGTGATGCCCTTTTCCACGACGGCGGCCTGCAGGTAGAACTGCATCCAGGGCGCTATGGTGGTGCCGACCATACCGATAACCATGGCGAGATATTCGGAATCGAAGAACAGCTTGGGGCGAAAGCTGTTGATGGCGGCTTGTTTCCAATCGGGCTGGACCAGAAATCCCGAGATGATGTAGGTGACGAAGATGGTGCACGCAAAGAGGAAGATCTTCTCCACGCTGCGATAGTTGCCGCGAACGGCGAGAAACCAGACGACGACAGCGCAAAGCGGGACACAGACCCAGGAGGGAACGCCGAAAAGGCCGAGGGAACTGGCTACGCCCGCGAATTCCGAAATGATGTTGGTGAAGTTGACGGCGACCAGCAGCACCATGACGAGAAAGGTGACGCGCAACCCGAACTCTTCGCGGATGAGATCCGAAAGACCCTTACCGGTGACCGCGCCCATGCGGGAGCACATCTCCTGCGTGAGGATCAGGGCGATGGTGATGGGGATCAGGGTCCAGAGGGGCAGGTATCCCCAGCGCGCGCCGGCCTGTGAATAGGTGACGATGCCGCCCGAATCGTTATCGACCATGGCGGTGATAAATCCGGGGCCCAGGATGGCGAAGAAGATGGCGATGTGGGTGCGAAAGCGGCGGAGATGTTTCAGCAACGCTATTTCTCCCGAAGCACCGAAATGATGTCGTCGGCCGTGACGACGCCTGCGAGGCGGCCATCTTCCTCGATCACGGGCAGGGTGAAGAGGTTGTATTTGTCGAACAGCTCGGTGACGCGATCCTCATTCATGGTTACCGGGGCGCTGATCAGAGTTTCGGAAACGATGTCGACCAGCGGCGTATCCCCGCCGGCGAGGAACAGGCGCGCGAGCGGTACAGCTCCGGTGAGCCGGTCATTGGTATCCACGAGGAAGATCACGTTCAGGGTTTCGAGCAGATCTTCCTGGCGGCGCAGAGCGGCCATGGCGTCGGCGATGGTGGCTGAATCGGTCAAAGAGAGAAACTCGGTGTTCATCATGCCGCCGGCGGTATTCTCCTTATATTCGAGCAGCTCGCGGACTTCTTCGCCGGGGGCGGCTTCCATTTCGTCGAGGATTTCTTCCGAGGTCTCGGCTTCCAGCTCGGAAAGGGCGTCGGCGGCCTCGTCGGGCGACATCTCCTCGATGATGTCGGCGGCCACTTCCGGCTCGAGGGATTCGAGGATGCTGGCCTGCATGCGGGGATCGACCTCGGAGAGAAGCTCGGCGGCGGATTCGCTATCGATGGTCTCGAAGATGGATTCGCGTTCTTCGGAGCCGAGCTCTTCGACGATATCGGCGAGGTCGGCTGGATGGAGACGCTCCAGACGGTCGTTCGAGATATTCAGACGCAGGCGCCGCAGCGGGTCTGGCTCGACGATATTGCAGAACTCCCAGGGGATGGAGTGGGGAGCGATACGCCACTGAATGCGGCGGACGAACAGCGGAGGGACCGCGCCTTGCAGCACGCGGCGAATGATGCTGCGGACGCCGATATCGACTTCGAGAACGTTGAGAATGTCGCGCTCGCCGTCGTTTTCGAGATTGAAGGTAACGTCGTTGACGCGGACCACTTTGCGGCCGTTCACGTCGATGATCTGCTGATCCAGCAGATCGCGATCGATGCGCAGCATGTATTCGTCGGAGTGGTAAGGGGTGAGCTTTTCGTCGGAGAGGAAGAGGCCCTTGAGGGAGATATGGCGGACCTGGTCATAGCGGATGGAGAGCCACGCGCCACCGGCGCCGACGAGGAAACGATCGACCCGGACGGGGTTGATGAGCGGAACTAGAGCGGCATCCTTGACGCGCCCGATGCGGCGCATGCGCAGATCGTGCACGGGAAGCCCGAGGAGTTCCGTGAAGTACGAGAGTTTTTCCGCCATTGAGTCTGTTCCGGACCGGACCCTTTACTATGACGCAGCAGGGGCGATGGGGCAAGAAGGCGGAAAAAAATGATGTGGTTTCCGGTGTTTTGGAAGAGGGGGTTAGTAGTGGGCTTCCGGATTGGACGCCCACGGTGGGATGAGGTCGGACACGGCCGCAAACGGCCCAGGCGGAGCCTATTTGATGTTGATCTTCAACAGAGCGTCGGAATGCTCGTGACGCCAGTTCCAGTATCCTTGCTGATCGGTGTCATTCAGCGTCGAGAACTGGACTGTTTTGTGGTGATTTTGTCTGTTGTAGATACGGTAGGCCTTATCTTCATTACCGTTCCAGGTATGATCGTCGTTGTTTTGCTTGTCGTGATAGGTGCGAACGGCTGCCTGGGGGTCGGCGCGCAGCGCGGTGGGCATGAGTGCCAGGGGAGCCAGCAGGAAGGCGCCCAGTAAGGCTGTATTTAAGAAACGGCACGTGGTTAATTTCATATCAAGTTGGAGCAGCACGTGCAATGCCAACGCGCCAAACAAAGAAGATATCCTGGGGCGCCTAATTTGCCGACGGCTCAAGGGATTTTGCGATTTGCTTCCTGTATTCGGCGGCCTTGGCGAGGATGGCAGGCTCGTCGAGGGTGAGGATCATGCGGTCTTCCATGACGATCTTTCCATTGATGATGGTCGTGCGGACGTCGGAAGCGTTGAGCGCGTAGACGAGTTGCGCGTAGACGTTGTACATCGGGGTCGCATGCGGCGCCGTGGTTTCCACGACGATCATGTCGGCCTTTTTGCCGATCTCCAGAGAGCCCGTTTGCTTATCGATATGCAGGGCGCGCGCGCCGATGATGGTGGCCATAGCGACAGTCTGTTCGGCGGGAAGGGCGGTGGGGTCCATGCGGGAGAATTTTTGCAGTTTCGCGGCCACGTCCATTTCGCGGAACATGTCCTGTTCGTTATTGCTGGCCGCGCCATCGGAACCGATTCCGACGGAGATGCCCGCGGCCAGCATTTCCGGGGCGGGGATGAGACCGGCGGCGGATTTCATGTTACTGGAAGGATTGTAGGAGCAGCCGACGCCGTAATGCGCCAGGGTCTGAATGTCGGCTTGATCGAGCCAGACGCAATGCGCGCCCAGCAGGTCTGGCCCCAGAACTCCGATGCGCGCGAGGTACTGAACGGAAGACGTGCCATGTTCGCGGCGGCTCACTTCCATTTCATAAGGCGCTTCGGCGAGATGCATCAGGATGGGCGCATGATAAGCGCGGGCCAGCGCGGCGGAATCTTTCAGGAGTTGCTCCGGGCAGGTGTAGATGGAGTGGGGCGCGACGGCCGGGGTGATCAGAGAATCGTTTTTCCAGTGGGTGAGGAATTTTTCCGTGTAGGCAAACGCGGCTGATGAGGTTTTGTTGTCGGGCGCGGGGAACCCGATGATGGTTTCCCCAAGCACGCCTCGCATGCCGGCGTCTTTGAGAGCTTGAGCCACCTGTTCCTCGAAATAGTACATGTCGGCGACCGTGGTGGTGCCGCCGCGGATCATTTCGAGAAGGCTGAGCCGGGTCGCCCAGGTGACGAAATCGGGAGTAACGTTGCGGGCTTCGGCGGGGAAGATGAATTTCTGGAGCCAGTCCTGGAGTGAGCGATCTTCGGCTAGGCCGCGAAACAGGCTCATGGCCATGTGGGTGTGGGCGTTGATGAGGCCGGGTAGCAGAATTGCGCCGTGGGCGTCGATGGTCTTGCGGGCATCGTAAGCGGTCGTGATTTGATCCGTGGGGCCGATGGCGGTGATGAGTTCCCCGGTGGTGGCGATCGAAGCATCTTCCAGGATGCGATGAAGACCGTCCATGGTGACGATGGTGGCGTGGATGACGATCAGGTCTGCGGTTTGTTTAGCCTGGAGCGGAAGGGATAGGAGGAAGATGAGGGCGGTGATCCGCATTATTCGGAGCGCTTTACCAGGACGGCGGTGCCTTTGTAGAAGCCGAGCTGTCCGAGTTGGGATGCCACCCAATCCACTTTCAGGGAGTGATCGGCCATGAGGCGGAAGGTTACTTCGCCTCGGGAGCCGCCGCTTCCACTCCACGGTACGCTTCCGGAATCGCCCGTAAGCCTTCCGGCGAACTGAAAATTGACTTCCGGCGGCACGGGCCTGTCCACCACGTGATAGCGCGCGCGATAGGTGCCGCGGACTTCACCGTTGTCTTCACTGATGGACGTTTCGATGAATTCCGGCGGATAGAGCTCTTTATTTTTTGACGGAGAATCACCGGGGCGGTAAACCCACTTGCCAGCGATTGGATTGCGTGGCGGCTGCGCGGCTTCAATGGGCGGGGCGACGGGCAGTGCGGGAGCCGCTTGCGTGGGGTGGGCAATCTCCGGCGGCGGGGTGAAGGCGAGCTCTTTTTTGCGCTCTTCCGTTTTATGTTCGTCTTTATATTCATCCGGCCTGAATTCGTCAGCTTTGACCGCTCTCGGTTTCTGAGGAGACGGTTCGGATCGCAGGCGGTTCACCTCCGCAATGGCCGCGTCGCGCTCATTGATTACCTGTGCGAGGCGTTCTCTCAACTGGCCGGCTTCCAGCTCGGCGCTGGTGTTTCTTTGAGGCGCCGTTGCTTCGACGGCAGGCTTGGAGGTTGGCACTGGCGGGGCCTCATGGTGGTCCGGCTGCAGCTCCGGCTCGGCGAGACTAGCGCCCGAGGAGTAGTCGGGCCCCGCCGTAGTTTGGCGGGAAGCCATCCAGATCAGAAGAATGGCAAAGGCGGCGACGGCGCCCACCCAGAGCGCCGAGCTGCGCGTCACCAGCCTCTTGCGCGGGGGCGGCTGGGGAGGGCGGAAGATAACGGGCGCGACGCGGCGTTCGCTCTCCTGCTGTTCCAGATCGTACCGGCGGCGGCGTTCCGGATCGGAAAGGATTTCGTAGACGCGGTTCAGTTTCTTGACCTGAAGATCGGCCACGCGGCGCAATTCCGGATCTTGCACATGATCCGGGTGCAGAAGGCGCATGAGGGACCGATAGGCATCCTTGATCTCATCCGCGGAAGCGCGCTCGCTGAGGCCCAACTCTTCGTAGAAGGTCATTTCCCTAGACGGTCATTCTATGGGTTTCTCAACGCGGGCCTTGTCGCCTTCCTTCACGGGATTGTCGGTGGGGAGCAGCACGAGTTCCCCTTCTTTCAGGCCTTGGCGAACACTGCTGTAAGTGACGTCGGACGCGCCCGTTTCGATGGGCTGCCAGGCGAGGCGATTGCTGCGGAGAACAAAGACGCCCTGCGGAATCCGGTCGTGCCGGATGGCGGTTTTGGGCACCACGAGCGCGTTGCGGACCAGATCGGTCTTGATTTCGGCGTTCACGGTGATCCCGGGCACAAGATCATGGCGGGCATTGTCGATGGTCACCCACACTTCGCCGACCTGGCGTGACGCCAGGGGCACAATTTCGCTTGGCATTTTCTCCACGACGCCGTCCCACTCGCGGCCCGGCAATCCGTCCCATGTTATACGAACGGGCAGGCCAACGGAAATACGCCCCAGTTCGGGCTCATCTACATAAACCTTAACGCGCAAATGATCCAGCCGTCCCACATTGGCGATCAGATCGCCGGCATTGACATAAAAACCGGGGCGCGCGGGCAGGCTGTAGACGGTTCCCGCCATCGGGGAGCGAACGATGCCGGTATTGAGTTTTTCGCGGGCCGAGTTGGCGTCGGCCTGGGCTTCGGAGAGACGTGCACGACCGGCGGCGACATCGTTGGGACTCACGAGGGCATTGCGGCGTTCGGTGAGCGTCTTGATAGCNNCGGGTGAGCGCATCGACATCCCGCTGCGCGACGTCACGATCGAACCTGGCCTTGGCGATGCCGGCGTCGAGCTCCGCCACAAGCGAGGAGCTTCCGCCTTTGTTCAGGATATCCAGGGCGCTGCGCGACTGGGCCGCGCGCGCTTCGGCGCTATTGAGTTCTTCCTGAACGCCGGGTTGGGAAATGCGCGCAATCACTGCGCCGGCAGCGACCAAATCGCCTTCCCGCACGGGCACCGAGACGATTAATCCGGAAGTTTCCGCGCGAACGGATTCCCACTCGATCGGTTCGAGTTTCCCGTTGGTGGGGAGGGTACTGACAACAGTCTGGCGTTTGATGCGGGCGAAGGGCAAAAGGGGGGGCTCACGCTTGCGGAGCGCGAGAGTAAGGACGGCCGCGACCACGAGCACGCCGACAATCCACCATAGCCGCCTCAAGCGTTTATCCTTCTCAAGGGATTTCTCCTCAAGGTACGATCACCGTCTTTCCGCCGCGCCATGCGCGGGTGTGCTCCATGGCTTCGTTCACATTGTCCAGTGAGAAACGATGGGTCACGGCCGCGGCGAAACGGTCCTTCCAGCCGGCCTGCAGCATTTCGATCGCACGGTTGAGGTGGCGCGGCTCAAAGCCCCACGAGCCGACGACGCGGAGTTGCTTCCGCGTGACGGTGTGAGGGTTGAAGGAGATGTTTCCGGCGTTTCCATATTGGCCCAGCACCAGAAATTGTGCTCCATCGCGGCCTAGTTCGAGTCCTTCATTCACGGCTTCGGGTTTTCCTACACATTCGATGACCTGATCGGCCCCAAAGCCTCCAGATTCCTTGAGGACGATTTGCCTGCGTTCCTCGGGCAAGGGAAACTCAGCGACATCGATAACGACGTCGGCGCCAAATTCGCGCGCAAGCTGCAGGCGGTGACGGGGCCCTCCAATGGCGATGATGCGGGATGCTCCGGCGTCACGGCAGACGGCAATCGCAGCCAGCCCGACAGGGCCAACGCCCTGTACCACCACGATATCGCGCCAGGCAAGGGGCGCGCGTTCCATGCCGTGAATTGCGGTGGTGAGAGCGCAGCCTGCGCCCAGCAGCGCCTGGTCCGGAAGATCCGCGGGAAGACGGAAAATGGCGGTACCGGGGCGCAGCAGAATCTGTTCGGCGAACCCGCCTCGCAGGTGCGGCGCCTCGGTCGCGTTGTAACTGATGCCGTACGCCTTACGCGAAAGACAGCGCGTGGGCTGCGATTTCAACCGGCAGTAGAAACACTCGCCGCAAGCGATCGAGCTGGCCCAGGTGATGCGATCTCCGACCTCAAGTGGTTCCCCCCGCCAGTCTTTGTTTAAGCCTGGGTTTAATCCGGAGCCGAGTTCTTCGAGGATGCCGGTGGTTTCATGGCCGAGGATGACGGGCAGGGAGAGCGGAAGCTCACCCCGCCAGAGATGCACATCCGTGCCGCAAACGCCGGCCATGGTGACGCGAACACGGGCAGCGCCAGGCTCCACGTGCAAAGCGAGGGGGAAGGTACGGACGGCGAGGGGTTGATTGAAGCCTTCGAGGACTGCCGCGCGCGCCGTTTCGCTCAAGCGTTTGTGCTCCGGGCGCAGAAGTGAAAGAGAAGGGACCACTCGATTTCCTGGAGCTCGGCGGCTGCCCTGGCGATGGCGGCGCTACGCGGGCGCACGCAAATATCGACGAAACGCCCCGGCTTCCAGGCCTCGGTCAATTCAGGAAGTTCCAGCACGTCGGCATAGGCGCGCGCGGCTTCGTTGAGCGGGGCGAAGATGGGGTGCTCGCCGACTTGCCGGAGCCAGTATTTCGCATTGAAACCGTCGGGTTCCTGGCGGTGGACAAGAGCATGCCAATAGGAACCTTCGCGGGAGTGGAGGTTCTGCGCGATCTCGTGCGACTGCTTCCATGCGCCGGCGCGCAGCCAAAGGCCGGCGAGCGCGGCTTCCGGCGAAAAGGCATCGGGAAAAAGTCCGGCGGCAGTTTGGTCCTGCAGGAAACTGGCGAGAAGGCTCGCAGTCCTCGAATTCGAATGGGCGCGCAGAAGCGGCATCGGTTCTTTGGACGCAATCCGGATCGCCTCCTTTACAGGTCCACTTAGGTCAGTGATGTTATCCGGTTGCACGCACTTACTATGCCTTCTTAGTTTCGTGATATTCCATCTCCGTGTTGACATCCCAGAGGTTGGATTTATCTTTGATGCCTGCCGCGATATTATCGACCGCCATCATGGCGGTGAGCATGGAGTGGTCCTGATTATTATACCGGTGCATGCCGTTGCGGCCGATCAGGAACAGGTTCTCAATCTGGTTTACGTAGTTGCGGATCTGGTCAAAGTTCTGATAAGTGCCAAAGTAGGCGGGATAGGTTTTTGGCACGCGAATCACAGTGGCGTCGAGAACATCGGCGCGGTCTGCCATGCCGATACGTTCCAGCTCCTCGGTGGCGAGATCAATCATCTGCTGGTCGGTGAAGTTCCAGATTGCGTCGGTCTCATAGCAGAAGTATTCGAGACCAATCCAGGCGTTCGATGGGTCTTTCACCATATAGGGGCTCCAGTTGTTGAAAATCTGGATGCGTCCGACGAGCACATCGGGTTCTTGCACATAGATCCAGTTGTCGGCCAGCAGTTTCTTTCCCAGTGGAGCTTCCTCGCCGATCTTGAGCTGCTTCAGAAGGATGCCAACGGTAATGAAGTCCCTATATTGCAGGCCTTCGCTGACTGCGCGCACGGGCGCGGGGACGTTCTCCATGCCCTGGATCAGATCTTTTATAGGCATGGTGGAGAAGAAGTAATCGGCGGTGAATGTTCGATGTTCTCCGGTGAGGAGATGGACCGCTTCCACGGCGGTGATGCAATTGCCCTCGCGATGGAATTTCCGGACGTCCCAGTTGCAGAGGATCTCTCCTCCGCTTTCAGTGATTGAGGATGCGACGAATTCCCACAGCTGGCCAGGGCCCAGTTTGGGATAAAGGAACCGTTCGATGAGGGAGGTTTCGGTGTCTTTCTGCGCGAGGTCTTCCCCATGACTGAATTGACTCTTGAAAAAGTGACCGAGAGCCTTGGTGATGGAGAGACCCTTGATGCGCTGGGCGCCCCACTCGGCGCTGATTTCCTGACACGGAACGCCCCAGACTTTTTCGGTGTAACTCTTGAAGAAGAGGAGATAGAGACGGCGGCCGAATCTGTTGACGAGAAACTGCTCCAGGTTTTGTTCCGGCGCGATGGGGGCAGCCATGCTTTTCAGATAGCTCATGCCGGCGAGGAACGTAAGGGGAATTCCGAGGTTTCGGATGGTTCTGGCGCTCAGTTTGATGGGGTAGTCGAAGAACTTACGCAGAAAATAGATGCGTGATTTGCGGCTGCGCACGAGCATGACCCGATCGGTTTTGTCGGGATCGGGTCCATGCGGCGCTGTGGCTATTTCGCGCGACTGGTTCTGGTATTGAATCGTAGCGGAGCCGTTTTCGCCGCCCTGGACGGGCATGACCGCGGTCCACCAGTCCATCACGCGATCCGACTTGGAGAAGAAGCGATGGCCGCCGATATCCATGCGGTTGCCTTTGTACAGGACGGTGCGCGAGATGCCGCCCATAAAATCGCCCTTTTCGAGGACGATGGGCAGAATATCGGTGCGCTTGAGAAATTCGAAAGAGGCGGTTAATCCGGCGGGTCCGGCTCCGATGATCAGAGCTGTTTTTTGGCTCATTCCCAAACTGTTCCCGAGGGTGGGCGGCGCGTTTCGACGGTCAAGGGAGATCTCGAATTCACGATAGCATGTGGGTCAGGGTGACAGGCGGGGCGGGTAGTGGGAAAATCAGTAAGTCCCGATGCGGTGAGGTGCGAGAGCGGTTGAATCGGGCGGTCTGAAAACCGTTCGAAGCCATTCCTGCAAGTGCAAGAAAAAACCATAACCTCTTGCCAGCCAATGACTTGCAACCGTGGCGGCGGACGGGTTTTTTGTTCGGCCAGCAAGACCCCGCCCATGCCCACGTTCACCAATCTTCTGTAACAAGTGATAGCAGCCGATCACCGCACCAGCGATTTCCTCCGGCGACATGGATTGGGTGACGGTGCTTTGGTCCGGCCCTGGCGCGTTGGGAGGTTCACGGGGTTCTGCGGCAAACATATCGGCTGAATTCACGCAGCAGTCATCCTGCTGTAGAGTGCAAAATAAGGTAGCTGGACATTGAAAGGCATCTATACGCTGGGGATCAGCGGCGTCGATTTCGCAGTGATCGCTTGGCTTCATTCACCGCCAACAGCTATTTGCTGGCTTGTTCCGCGACGGCGTGGTCTTTCTCTTTGGCCTTAGCAATGAGAGCGGCAAATCGCGGGTCGCCGCGCAGAGNNACATCTTTATGAGCGGCGGCGGCCTCCACGCTGGCGGAGTTGTACCACGCCAATGCAAGGGAGCTCTGCTCTGAGGACTGGCTCGCCTTCTGAATAACCTCCTGCACAAGGTCCTTTGCTTTAGCGTATTCTTTTTCGTAGCTCAAGCAGATTGCCAAAAGCCCGGCGGCGGCCAAAGTATCAGGATTTTCGGGGCCCAGCTTGCGACGCCTTAACTCCAGCACACTGTCATAGAGCTTCTCGGCCTGCGGATATTTGCCTTGCAGTTGATAGTCGATGGCCAAGTTGACCATGGCGCGCGGCAGCCAGTAATCCTCAGAAGCTGGGTCTCGACCCCGAATCTTCAGGACATTGGTTTCGAGTGCTTCGGCCTGGGCATATTTGTGCTGCCCCCGGTAAGCGGAGGCCAATTGCTCCATGCTGTTTGCCCGCCGACTGTCCGGGGCGTCTACCCGACGCTTGATCTCCAAGGCTTGGCTGGCGAGTGCCTCGGCTTGCACGTACTTGCCTTGCCGAAGGTAAGAATCGGTCACATTGTACATAGCCGTGAGCGTATCGGGGTGGTCGGGACCCATGATCCGACGCACAATCTCCAGCAGCTTCTCGGTGATTTCATCGGACTGTGTTTCTTTGCCTTGCGCGTCGTAGTCAGACGCGAGACCCCGCATGATCCCGAGCGTCTGGGGATGATCAGGTCCCAGAACCCGGCGACTGATCTCCAAGGCCTGTTTGTCAAGCGCTTCCGCCTCCGAATACTTGCCCATAGCAGAGTCGACCATCGCCAGGTTGTTGATGGCGTCCAACGTTTTGGGATGATCAGGTCCCAGGACGCGGCGGGTTATCCCCAGCACCTGTGTGCTGAGTACTTCCGCTTGCGAATACTTGCCTTGCCGAGAATAGACCGCTGCCAGCCCGTTCATGGCATCCAACGATAGGGGATGATCAGGCCCCAGGACACGGCGACTGATCTCCAAGGCCTGTTTGTCGATCGTCTCTGCCTCGGCAAACTTATCTTGAAAATCGGCGGTCCGTCCGAGGCTGAGCATGGTCTCGACGGTCTTCGGGCTTGCCGGCCCTAATACCCGGGTGCGCAACTCCAGCGCTCGCTCCAGTTGTTTCCGTGCCTGTGCGTGGAGGCCCAGGTCGAAGTAAGTCTGCCCCACCGTCTGCCGAATCGCTGCCTCGACTTCCGGTTGCTTTGTGAACTTTCCGTCAATCCGTTCAGCCGCTCGGTCCAGCGCGGTGCGCACTTTCAGGTCCGGGTCTGCGTCAGATTTTGAGCCGGCCGACTGCTTGTAGGAGCTGGCCTGCGCCAGCAAATCATTCCGCAGGAAGTCGTTCACGGCCTGAGCGGTGGACGATTCCTCATGTGCGCGCGCTTCGGCCCGTCGCGCCACCACCGCTTCGCTTGTGCTGATCACGGCTGCCACGAGAAGCACCAAAGCGAAGGCGCAGGCAGTCACTAGCGCCCCTCGATAGCGTCGCGCGAACTTGCCCGCCC
>PLFE01000212.1:0-6960 GCA_003136675.1 Bryobacterales bacterium | reverse complement strand
CCGCCAACAGCTCGTAAAGGATGATGCCCAGCGAGTAGACATCCGTGCGCGTGTCGATGTCTTCGCCAGACGACAGCGCCTGTTCCGGGCTCATGTATTCCGGCGTGCCGATCATGGCGCCCACGCGCGTAAACAGGGTATCCGCCGTCAGCTTCTGCGTCAGCGCCTTGGCCACTCCGAAATCGATAATCTTCGGCGCCGGGTGTCCGTCGACTTCAGTGACGAGGATGTTCGAGGGCTTTAGGTCGCGGTGGATGATGGCTTTCTGGTGCGCGTGCTGCACTCCTTCGCAGACGTGCATGAATAATTCCAGCCGGTCGCGGGTGCCGAGCCTGTGATTGTCACAGTAGGTTGTGATGGGAACACCCGCCACGTACTCCATCACGAAGTACGGCGCGCCTTGCGGCGTGGAGCCGGCGTCGAGGACCTTGGCGATGGCGGGGTGATCCATGAGCGCCAGAGCCTGCCGCTCGGACTCGAATCGCGAGATGACTTCGCGGCTGCTCATCCCGGTTTTGATCAACTTCACCGCGACACGGCGGCGGACCGGTTCTTTCTGTTCGGCCAGCCAGACCTCGCCCATGCCGCCTTCTCCGATTTTCTGGAGGAGGTGATAGCGGCCGATCATTGCACCGGCGGTTTCTTCCGGCGAGATGGCCTGGGTTAGCTCCGTGCGTTGGTCCGGGCCACGCGCGTGGGCGGGGTCGGGAGGTTCTTCAGTAGACATGGCGCCTCAATTTACCGAGCTTCCATAGTCCTGTAGAGTGTGCGAAGCTACCGGAGTCAGGATTTCATAGCGTAACAGGCGGCCTGGTGGCGTTGCCTTTTGCGATGGCGTTTGCTATTGCCTCGGGGGGTCAAACCGGAGGCCGGGATTTATACCTCAGGAATTGCAGTTGCCGGCTGCACTTCAAACCGAAGCGACGTTGGGAAGTGCATGAGGCCGGAGAATATTCGTATCGTCAATCGTTTTCGATTCCCAGCGGGGATGTGGTTGCGAGCAAAGGGAGGTGTCTGGGTTTTTGCCCGACTTCGTAAGAAGTGACCCGGTTTCAACGCGTCCGGCTTGGTGATAAAATCGCGGCTACCCGACGATGAGACTCTGCGTGTTCTCGTTGCTCTGTACAATCGCTTCCGGCCAGACGTTCACAACGCTCGATCAGATGTACGGATCGAGCGGCGCTTACGCTCTTGCGCCCATGATCCAAGGGCTTGACGGCAACCTCTACGGGACCACGCAAGGCGGCGGATACGCTTGCATATCGGGCGGATGTGGTGTGATCTACAAGCTGGCGCCCGATGGAACCCTCACCACCCTGTATACTTTCGAGCCGCCTGGTTTGGGAGCCGCTCCTCAATCCGGCCTGACCCAGATACCCAATGGGAAGTTCTACGGAACCGCCTGCAGCGGTGGAGGGCTTGGCAACTATGGAACAGTCTTCGAGATCACTCCGACGGGTGTTTTGACCACTCTACATAGCTTCGCGCAGACGGACGGGGCGTGCCCGATCGCCACGCTCGTGCGCGGCCTCAATGGCTATTTTTACGGAACGACGTCCTCGGGGGGAGCCGATGATCTGGGAACGGTCTTTGAGATTTCCGCGGCGGGCCAGTTCGTCACCCTCCATAACTTCGAAGGTGTTGAAGGCGCCAATCCGGGCGCTGGGTTGATTGAGGCAACCGATGGGAACTTTTATGGAACGACGTCAAAGGGAGGCGTCAATGGGGCGGGGACGGTGTTCCGCATCACCCCGAAGGGTCTGCTGACGTCGCTCCACAGCTTTGACGGGACCGACGGATCGAATCCCAACGCGTCGTTGATCCAGGCCACTGATGGAAATCTCTACGGCACGACCTCGGGTGGGGGGTCCGGAGGCAATGGAACGGTTTTCCAGATGAGTTTGTCTGGTACCTTGAATACTTTCTACGCATTCGCCGGCGGCGATACGGGTTCGGGGCCAACCGGTTTGATCGAAGCGACGGACGGCAATTTCTACGGAACAACGGTGGGGGGCGGGAACACTATCCACAGTTCCGGCATCATCTATCAGCTAACGCCGGCGGCCGTGTTGACCGTGCTCTGGGACTTCGCCCAAGCCACGGGTTGCAACCCGAAAGCTCCGATGGTTGAAGCGACCAGTGGACTGTTCTACGGGACCACAAATCAATTGGGCGTGGGCAACGGCGGTTCGCTCTTCAGCCTGGCGACGGGTCTGGGGCCCTTCGTGAGCCTGCTGCCTGCAGTCGGCACGGCAGGTTCCACGGTGGAGATACTGGGAACGGACCTGACGAGTGTCACCGGCGTGACCTTCAACGGAACGCCTGCCACCTTCACGATTGTCTCGCCGTCGCAAGTCTCCGCCGTGGTGCCAACGGGTGCTTCGACGGGGCGAGTTCAGGTGCTTGCTCCCTCGGGCGATTTGAACAGTACCAGCCTGTTTCGGATTCTCTCCTCGGAAGGACAACCATGAAGAACGCGGGTTCTTTGAAGCTGGTGTGCGGTCTATTTGGGGCCTGCGCCGCGTACGGACAAACATTCGCTGTTATTTATAACTTCAGTGGATCGAACGGCGACGGCAGTGGTGCCCTGGTGCAGGGTTTGGATGGAGCGCTCTACGGAGTAGGTGGTGGCGGAGCTTCTGGTGATGGAGTCATTTACAAGGTCACGACCTCGGGAGACTTCACGCTTTTGCACACCTTCCGCGGGTCCGATGGCTCGTCGCCGGGGGCACTCATGGTGACACCAACCGGAACTTTCTATGGAACCAGTGCCAGCGGTGGGTCGAACAACTGCGGAACCGTCTTTAGTCTTACGCCGAAAGGCACGTTTACGATTCTGCATGATTTCCTGTGCTCGGATGGGTCCAGCCCAAACGGGAATATGATCCGTGCCAATAACGGTAACTTCTACGGCACCACCTATGGGGGCGGCTTGAACAATTTGGGGACCATCTTCGAGATCAGCAAGTCCGGCACGTTTGCAACGCTCTACAACTTCAGCGGCAAAGACGGCCAAAACCCTTGGGCGGGCTTGGTACAGGCGGCGAACGGCGATTTTTATGGAGCAGCTTCGGGCGGCGGACTCTACGGTAGCGGCACAGTCTTCAAGGTCACGCCGGCGGGGGTGTTGACGACTCTTCACGATTTTGAAGGCCCGGATGGTGCTACTCCGGTGGGCACCCTGATACAGGGAAGCAACGGGCAGATGTTTGGCACGACGCAAGGCGGAGGGGCTTCCAATGCGGGTTCAGTTTTCGAAGTTACGTTACAAGGCTTCGTGACCACGCTGCACAGTTTTGTGTTCAACACCGCGGCGGGATATTGGCCCTCATGCCCGGTGATACAAGCGACCAATGCCGATCTCTATGGCAGCGTCACCGGCGACTATGGGTCGGGCGCAATGTTCGAGATCGGACCCGGCGAAGCGTTTACCTCGATCCAGTACGCCGAGTCCGGTCCGTTGGTACAGGCGACCGACGGACTCGTTTATGGGGGCGTTGGTGGTGGCGGCACGGGGAATCAAGGAACCATTTTCAGTATGTCTTTGGGTTTGGGTCCGTTTGTGAAAACGTTGCCGGCCGCAGCCGCCGTTGGAAGCACAATCAGCATTCTGGGAACGAACCTCACCGGGGCGACGGGCGTGACCTTCAACGGGATCCCGGCCGAATTCCGGGTGATCTCGGGTTCGTCAATTTCCGCGATTGTGCCTTCGGGTGCCAGCAGCGGATCAGTTCAGGTCTTCACACCTCAGCAAGCATTAGCGAGCAACCTTTCCTTTCAAGTTCTTCCGTAGTTTCAGTGCATCGACATGGTCTCCCGGCTGCGCTCCGGTCCATGCGCTAAATGCTCCGCTGATTGTTAAGGGAATTGAAGTATCGTGACCCGCTGGACCGCTGCGTTGAGACATTAACGACCGATTCTCACCCGATTAGTTCTGCGAGTCCAGGAACCTTATCAGGGCGCAAAGTTCCGCAGAGACGTGATTGATGATCACGCGGTACTGAGATTATGATCTGGTGCGTCGCCGCGTCGCGCGAACTTGCCCGCCCGGTACCCCGCCGACGGCGGCACCGCCAGGACGGCTTCATTCTTCAGATACCGATTGATATCTGCCGCGAAATCCGAAGGCGAACCGTACCGCCGCGCCCGGTCCTTTTCCAAAGCCTTCAGCGCGATCGAATCCAGGTCGCCCCGCATCAATTTGGCCAGCGCCGGCGGCTCGATCTGACGTTTGCGGGCTACATCCGTCGAAGTCGCCGGTTCCAGCGTGCGGATTTTGGTGCTGGGCTTCACCGGGTCGTCCTCGCGCAAGCGACGCAGAAATTCATCCAGCGCCACCTTCCGGAGTTCGATCGGTGGCGCGCCCGCCAACAGCTCGTAAAGGATGGTGCCCAGCGAGTAGACATCAAGGAACATGCGAATGACTTGCTCGAAGTGGCGGAACTCGGCTATTTCGCGCTCGGCCTTTTTGCGAGCGGCTGGTGTTGGCAGCGACCCGGTTACGGTCTTGCCCTGATCTTTGTAAGTCAATCGAGGGTTGGGGCCGTGAACCGGATTACCGGGCTTATGGCACCGGCAGTTGGGCTTGCCGCAACGACCGCTGGTATCGGAGATGGAACCGCCGCGCAGATCGCCCAAATCGGCGATCTGCTTGACGAGATCGGCTCGTCTGGACTCCAGATCTTGTAGAGAATCGGGCATGAAGTAGGCCCCCTTGCCCTGGCGTATCTAATACGCACGGATCAATGCCACAACAAAAGGAAACGGCCGAATGGCCATTTCTATGTCGCGCACCCCCAAGAAGTCGGCGTAGTGACAGCGGATGGAAGTTGTGGGAAAATCAGGAAGTCCCGATGCGGTGAGGTGCGAGAGCGGTTGAATCGGGCGGTCTCGAAAACCGTTGAACCTTCACGGGTTCCGTGGGTTCGAATCCCACCCTCACCGCCACTTTAGAATCAATAAGTTACAGGGGTCACGACTTTGCGGTGGGCAACGGTCGACTGTTTTCCGCAGCCATAAGCACGGGATGCGCGCCGGTTGATTTCTCGGCTATCTCTTTGGGGCCTCTGCGCTTCGCGCGGGATGCGTCCAGCGCGGTCTGCATCCCGCTTGGGTTGCGGCTCTCACGCGCGGCCCAGGTTCGCCTCCCCAGGTGGCTCCGCCGTTTCAGTACCCTTTGCAGAGAACGAGGTCCACGGCCCGTCCGCTGTCCAGGATTACCATCCACGGGCTGTCCCGGAGGTAAATTACGTCCTTCCCGGCGGGGATAGTTCCTACCTCTCCAGGAGAATGTGTGTTTTTATAGCAACCTTGTAGATAGGGCGTGCCTTGTTGGATCAAAAGCGTATAACCGAAACGGTCTTTGATCTGATCCTTCGACAGGCCTTTCACAAGATTGGCAGCCCCCGCATCGTGGGCCATCCCTGCAACCGCGTGATCAAGATTCATGTTCTTATTCAAGCCATGGGTCCAAAGCACGTAGTCAATGTTCTTAGGGTCCTCATCACTTGGATACCACTTGATCCAAGTCATAAAAGCCCCAAACGCGAGGATAACTCCCAACGCTACCAGCGAGACTCCTTGGAGAACTCGGCCGATCAACGACATTCTCATTTTAGTTATCCGGACGACGCACAACCGGAGCCGGATCAGCCCTGCCCTCGCCGTTCGCGCCGGCGGGCCGGAATCCCCAGCCGTTTACCGTAATCTTTCCTCCGTTGTCTCCCGCCGTATTTACGGAGGCCGTTTCTCCTGGTTGAACCACAATTCCCGCACGGCCGAAGTCACCATGCTGCTGAGTAATCACGTCACCGGGCCGGCCCTCACTAAGGGGCTTGGGGTCGGACAGTCCCGGTATATGTACTTATGATTTTGTCAACTGGGTAGCGGAAAAAAGTTGAAGCCGAGGACTACCTACTGGAACGGTCAGACAGGCGGGGGGAACGCTGGCAGCGCTTCCGCCATGCTTGCTTAATTGCGCTCCTGCGAGGGGCACGCTAAAGGCGGTTATGGTGCGTACAACGACTCACTGGGTAATTGCACAACCGGATACGGCCAATTCATTCATACCGGCGCTTGCAGCGCCAACGACTACTCGAAGTTCCAGAACGAAAGCCAGGTCCAGGCCGAGGCTCAGTTGGAGGCGGACTTCAATCGGGCAGCGCAGTGGATTGGGGAGAATGCGCCCGGCCTCAGCGACGGCCAACAGGACGCAACTGTAGATCTGGCGTTTAACATGGGAACCGCCAAGCTGCAGACACACGATGTCTGGAGCAGTCTCATGGCGGGAGACCTGTCCCAGGTTCCCGCAGACATCACTTCTCTCTCGAAAGGGGGACCCGGGATCATCAAACGACGGGCGGCGGAGGTGAACATGTTTGTAAACGGGGTCTTCCCGTCGTCGTGCTATGGGAAGTGAGCAGGGAGCATTTTATGAAACTAAACGGGATCATCGCGGTATTCACGCTGGGCGTTGGAATGGCTCAGGGCGCGAGCAGCGTGGCGTGTGGGCCATGGAACCTTCTGGAGGAGCCTTCCGGGATTGTGGAAGCCGTGAGTTCGTTCCTATCAAAGCTGAAGGTTGCCGTTGCAAAAGGCGACAGGCATGAGGTTGCCGGGATGATTTCCTCCCGTTGCTGGTTTCTAAGGAGCGCAAGAAGTTTTCTGTTCGATCCGACGCGGAGTTTGTGGAACTCTATCCTACGATTTTCACGTCTGCGCTCGGCCGGCTCCTTGCAAAGCAGGAGCCAGCCTGCGTTGGGCGCATCGGCTACAAGGGCCTCACGATCAGCCGCGGAGAGATTTGGTTCAACGTCGATCCCCAAGGCACCGTCAAAATTTTCACGATTACCCCGGTTGTGATGCCCGACGAGTGAAGAAAAGTGCAAGACTTCACGCACCTGGGCATGTCGGCGGTCTGAAGACCATCCGCGTTCATCTGCGTTTATCGGCGGCTGAATG
>PLFE01000093.1 GCA_003136675.1 Bryobacterales bacterium | reverse complement strand
GACAGGGAAACCCAGAATCCTTCCTACGAACGTTATTCCGACCCTTCTCTCGCGTTTTGACGAACTTTTACTCTTCATAAGAGAACCACCGAGATCAACTCGGCAGGTGGCGCTAATTCGGTTGGTGGCTCGGCTCGTCCCCGTCGCGTCTCGCGCGAGTGGGTGTACCGGCGGTGCCGGGGCTGGAAGTTTCGCGTGAACAATCGAAACTACTTCGCGCCGCCTCCATAAGCGGCAAAGCATGATAACCTTGCGCCTCAGCCGCCCGGGGTGGATGAGAATCGCCGCGGGACGGTTCCGAGCCAATCGGCAAGTTTGAGAGGAGACGATGCAGCAATACGACGCCACCCTTAAGCAATTGTTTGAGCGGCAGGCCAGGGGTTTGCTGCGTCTGTTGACAGGTAGTTCTGAAGTGCGCGAGTTTCTGGACGTGGAAATGCCCCAAGTGAACGTCCCGCGACTCGATCTGCTGGCGCGCATGGCCGATACCGGGCGACTGGTCCAATATCGAGTTTCAAACCACCAACGAAGATTGGCTTGTGGAGCGAGTGGGCATCTATTATCTTGTGAGCCGCATCCAGTCCAAAGGCGAGCATGTGGAGCAGGTAGTGTTGTATCTGGGCAGGAGGCCGCCCCGGATGCAGAGTTCGCTAGTCAGGCCCGCGATGACTTTCCAGATCCGCATCCTGGACATCGGAGATGTGGATGGCGAGTACCTGGCGGCGAGCGGCGATTTGGGCGATGCGCTGCTGGCGGTGCTCGCGCGGGTTCGGGACCGACAAGCGACGATTCGTCAGGCGCTTGACAGAATCGCTACACTAGAAGGCAAGGAACGTGAACTGGCGATCGAGCAACTGATCATTTTGGCTGGCTTGCGCGGGTTGGCAGTGGAAGTGGTAAACGAAGCGAGGAAATATATGCCGTTCGTTGTCGATTTAATGGAGAACGAAGTCTTTCGGGAGCGCTACGAGCGCGGTCTGGCGGAAGGTAAGGCGGAAGGCGAACTGAAGGTCCTCCGGGCTCAACTAAACAAGCGTTTTGGGGAATTGCCGGCGTGGGCGCAAGAACGCCTGGGGCGGCGAACGGTTCCGTCGGCGATACGGCAATCCACTTCCGCGATGCTCCGGCCAACGGGATTTGCTCGAAGGTAAGTCCACAGGAGGTTTGCGACGAGGTCCCGAACAAGACAATGCTTCGGAGTTCCGCTCCACAAGGGAATCAATTCTCCTTCCACCAATTCATAGTCCTCAGTCTCCGCGGTGTGCATCTGCGCGAACTGTTCGACAGTCATCAGTGTTCTTGTGGTCATGGGTTGCAATCTTCGACCGGAATAACTGTTAGCGTAGCGCAGACTGCGTCACGCGCGCTCAACCACCATCAGGCTGACGCCGCTGCTGGAGTCTTCCGCGCCGTGACCACCGGACCGAATCCTCGTCAGGGCGAGCAAAAGGGCCGTGAACAGAATGGCGGGCACCCAACCGTAATTCAGGATTCCCGCCAGCCAGTAGGCGAAGGGAAGAAGGCAGATGAATGCGATTTGACGGGCGGGCGCGCTTGCATTTTGCCAGATGGCGATCACGGCGGGGACGACAACAGCGCAGTCCGCCGTATAGGCGTGGCGACTGATGAGCAGGCCGCCCAGAAGAGCCGCGCCGAAGGCAAGCGGGAAACGCGCACGCACGATTACCCACATGGCGGCGGCGACTACCGGGACGGTCAGAACGGTTTCGACAGCAGTTGCGGAAGTGAACCCCGCGGATGTGAACCATAAGGCCAGGCCATGCAGGTTCGGCATGGATTCGGCTCCCGGACCGAGGACGGGATTCAGCACGAGCGAAGCATACCGCCGCGGCCAGTCCCTTCCGTCGACAGCGAAGCATGCGCCGAGCAACAGGAGCGATCCGGAGACCGCGCCGGCGAGCAGCCGGAACTCGCGTTTGACCAGGAATAAGACGGGAAGCAGGAGGAACAAGTGGAATTTGATCAGGAGCAGCGAAAGCACGAATCCGGCGGATAGCGGACGTCCCGTTTTGCGCAGCCAAAGACCCGCGGCCAGCACCAGGTACAACAGGGCGACGTCCTGGCTGCCGAGGATCGAAAGGAACAACGGAGCGGATGCCAGCGAGGCCACAATAGCGACCCTGCCTTGTGCGAGCGAGAGCAGCGCAATTGCCGAGAGCGCGGCGAGCACCATGACGAGCACCCAGACGCGATGCGCGGATACATAAGACATGGCGCACAGGGGCCGGATCAGCGCGTAATAGAAAGGCAGGCGTGTGGGCATCAGGTGAGGCTGCACGGTGCCGGTGATGTTCTGTTGAACGCGCAGGACGCTGGCCTGATCGTATTGGGCGTCCGAGCCCGCCATGCACGCGGGGACATAGAAGCCGGTAAAGTCACCGAAATGAGGGTGGTCGGCGGCCATCTCCTGAATCGCCGAACGAAGCGCCCAGGGTCCGAAAGCGAGGCAGTTGAGAACGAGTCCCGCGAGACCGATGGCGATGGCTTTGCCGAGCGACCCAGCGTCGCGGGTTCGATCAGGCATTGAGAAATTCTACACTAGAGCATTGAATCGACCGCGTTTTCTCCTTTGTCCCCCGACCCACTTCGGTATCGAGTACGTCATCAATCCCTGGATGGAAGGGCAACTCCATGCCGCCGATACAAACCGGGCGGCGCAGCAGTGGCGAGGGTTCCAGAAGCTGGTGAGCGATGTCGCGGAGGTGACTTCGATCGAGGCCGTTGCGGGCTTGCCGGATCTGGTTTTCACCGCCAACGCCGCGTTGATTTATCGAGGCGCGGCCATTCTGAGTAATTTTCGCTGCCTGGAGCGGCGCCCCGAATCGGCGCATTTTGCCGAATGGCTGGCGGCTGACGGTTTTGCAGTCCACAGCCTGCCCGAGGGAGTTTTTTTCGAGGGAGCGGGGGATGCTTTGTTTGAACGCGGCCGCGAATTTCTTTGGGCCGGGCATGGCTTTCGTTCGCATGAATCGGCTAAGCCATTTCTGGAGAAGTGGACAGGAGTTGAGGTGCAGCTTCTACGCCTTCAAGACCCGCGCTTCTATCATCTCGATACCTGTTTCTGTCCTCTGGAAGGCGGTCACCTGTTGTATTTTTCAAAGGCTTTCGATGCAGCTTCAAACGCGGCGATCGAGGCGCGATTCCCGTCCGATCAAAGGTTCGATGTGGGCGAGGAGGATGCCACCAGCTTTGCGTGCAATGCGGTGAATGTGGGACGCCAGGTGATCTTGAACCGAGCCAGTGATCCGTTGAAAGACTGGATGAGAGATCGGGGATTTCAGGTGACGGAAACCTGCGTTTCCGAGTTTATGAAAGCCGGCGGGGCCACCAAGTGCCTTTCCCTGCGCCTCGATGAATAGACTTGCGATAGTATTTCGGTTTGCATGATTCAGATCAGTGTCCATATTCTGAAGTTTGGGAATCTCGGCGTGAAGAGCGGACCTTACGACGCTTTCGAAGTCATCCATTTCAAACCCGAGACCAGAGGCGTTGCCGTGGCGCGGGTGGATGTGGAGAAATCCGGGCATCCGGAACTCAAAGTGAAGGCGCATGAACCGCGAGAGCTGCCGACGAATGCGGGCAGCGTGGCTACATTGGAATCCGCGGTGCTGGGCAATTGGAACGACGACGGCTCGACACACTTTACGCTGACGGTTTCCGGATCGGATGACCAGATGGAATTCGTTCTCTCCGGCCGGCGCGATCATCACAGCTTCTGGTGGCGCTCACAACTTAGAATAGTGAACGGCGAAGTGATCGTGCAGAGACCTGTTCTGGCGAACGATCCTCACTCTTGACTATGAACTCTCTTACCATCCGTCCCAGCGGCGAATTGGATTTTGTCTCGCTCGGCGCAGTGATCCACCGTCTCGACCCAGGGATTGTTCCCTTTCGCAAGGCCCACGAATGCCACATTCACGTCAGCGGCGGCGAGTTCAATGTTGCCGCGAATCTGGCGGATTGCTTTGGATTGAAGTCCGGCATTGCGACTGCGATGGTCGATTATCCGATCGGAGAGTTGGTTTCCGAGCGGGTTCGCGCGATGGGGGTGAAGCCGTTCTATAAGGTGTTCCAGCATAACGGAGTCACCGGACCGAACATTGCCACGGTTTACAGCGATCGAGGCCACGGGGTCCGCGCTCCGGTGGTTTTCTACAATCGCGCCAATGAAGCGGGAGCGCTGCTGAAGCCCGGCGACTTTGACTGGAGCGCGATTTTTGCGGGCGGCGTGAGGTGGTTTCATAGCGGCGGGATTTTCGCGGCGCTCTCAAAGACCACGCCGGAGTTGATCATTGAAGGGATGCAGGCGGCCAAAGCGGCGGGCGCGGTGATCTCGTTTGACTTGAACTTCCGCGAGAAGCTCTGGAAGGTTTTCGGCGGCCACGAACACGCGCAGGAAGTGATTAACCGGATTGTGGAGAATGTGGACGTTCTGGTGGGAAATGAAGAGGATCTGCAAAAGGGACTCGGCATTCCGGGACCTGAAGTAGCGGCGACATCGAAGCTCGACCCGAGCAGCTTCTTCTTCATGATCGACCGTGTGGTGGAGAAGCACCCGCATATCAAGGTGGTGGCGACCACCTTGCGCGAAGTCCATTCCACGAGCCGGCACAACTGGAGCGCCGTAACCTGGATCAACGGTGAAACCTATATCGCTCCCACGACGGAATTGGATGTGATCGACCGGGTGGGCGGCGGAGACGGCTTCGCGGCGGGTTTCTTTTATGGGCTGCTCACGGGACATTCGCCCGAGGAATCGACTAAGCTCGGCTGGGCGCACGGGGCTCTTTTGACCACATTCCCCGGCGACACGACCATGGCTAGTCTGGCGCAGGTGGTGAGCTTCGCAAGGGGCGGATCGGCGCGTATTCAACGTTGATATATTGAAGGGGTCCGTTCAAGTCGAAGCGCACAAGGGATTTTCACCGGTAGCGCGCCACCCATTATGAATCCTATGACTCCGGAGCCCGCCGCCGGCCCATCCAACTTCATCCGCGACACTATTATTGAAGACCTGAATACCGGGAAGTACCAAGGCCGCGTGCATACGCGCTTCCCACCGGAGCCTAACGGATATCTGCACATCGGCCACGCCAAATCCATCTGCCTGAACTTTGGGCTCGCGCAGGAGTTCGGCGGCAAGACGAACCTTCGTTTCGACGACACCAATCCTTCGAAGGAAGAAGTGGAATACGTCGACTCCATCATCAACGATGTCCGGTGGATGGGGTTCGATTGGGACCGGCTCTGTTACGCCTCGGACTACTTCCAGCAGCTCTACGACTGGGCTATCGAACTGATTCAATCAGGCAAGGCGTTCGTGTGCGACCTTACCGCCGAACAGATCCGCGAATACCGCGGCACGCCGAGTGAACCGGGAACGGAGAGCCCGTACAGGAATCGAAGCGTGGAAGAGAACCTGGGCCTTTTCGCGCGCATGAAGAACGGTGAATTCGCCGATGGCGCGCGCACCCTGCGCGCCAAGATCGACATGGCGTCGCCTAATTTCAACTTACGCGATCCGATCCTGTACCGCATCCTGCATGCCAGCCATCACCGCACGCGCGACGCGTGGTGTATCTACCCGATGTACGACTTCGCGCATGGGCAGAGCGATTCGATCGAACATATCACGCACTCGCTGTGCACGCTGGAATTTGAGGATCACCGCCCGCTTTACGATTGGTACATAGAAGCTATCGGGATCTATCATCCGCAACAGATCGAGTTTGACCGGCTGAACCTCACTTATACTCTGCTAAGTAAGCGCAAGCTATTGAAGCTGGTGCAGGATGGCCTGGTGAGGGGATGGGACGATCCGCGCATGCCTACGCTTTCGGGTATTCGCCGCCGCGGATACCCACCGGAGGCGATCAGAAGTTTCGCTGGCTCGCTGGGTATCTCGAAGACCAACGGGATGATCGAGCTGGGCCGGCTGGAGCAATGCGTCCGCGAGAATCTGAATAAGAGCGCTCCCCGCGTGATGGGCGTGCTGCGCCCGCTGAAGGTAGTGATCGACAACTATCCGGAAGATCACGTGGACGAGTTGGAAGCGACCAATAACCCGGAAGACGCCGCGGCAGGCACGCGCATCGTGCCCTTTTCGAAGGTGATCTACATTGAGCAGGAAGATTTCCGTGAAAACCCGCCGAAGGATTATTTCCGTCTTTCGCCGGGCCGCGAAGTGCGCCTGCGCTATGCATTCTTCCTGAAATGCATCCATGCCGTGAAGGATGAAGCCGGCCAAGTGGTGGAAGTGCATTGCACTTACGACCCGTTGACGCGCGGGGGAAACGCGCCGGATGGCCGCAAGGTGAAATCGACGCTGCACTGGGTGAGCGCCTCGCATGCCGTGGATGGAGAGGTGCGGATCTATGAAACACTTTTCACAAAGGAAGATCCGAACCAGGTGGAAGAAGGCGAAGACTTCACCGTGAATCTGAATCCGAAGTCGCTGGAAGTGATCACGGCTGCGAAGCTGGAGCCCGGACTTGCCAATCCGCCGGAGGGCGCGCGATACCAGTTCGAGCGCCTCGGCTATTTCGCCGTTGACCCGGACAGCACGCCGGGTAAGCCGGTCTTCAACCGCACTGTCGCTTTGAAGGACGCGTGGGCGAAGATTGAAAAACGCGGCAGTCAGAAGAAGTAGTTACTTCCGCGGTAGTGTGTACTCGCCGCCGGGATCTTTCTGTTTCAACGCCTTGACTTGTCCGTTCTCCAGCACAAACTCCAGAATCATATCTGAGAATTGCGGCGTGCGAAATTGCAGCGCCTTGACTTGCTTCAGCGGGAAAGGCGTCGATCCCGGCGGGACCAGCGCCAGGCCGGTGGTTTCCTGGTAAGTGACCTGAACGGTACCGCCGTCGGGGGTCGCATAACTACCGGCCAGGCGGGTCAGCAGCGTGGGGTCGAGTTTCTCCGGCTTGCGGGTAAATGCCGCCTCAGCTTCATCGAGTGAAGTGACAACCTGGTCAATATCGCCCTGCGGGTTGGTGCGAAAATTCAATGACCACTGTCCATCCTGCTCGTCGTCCGCAGTATCGAAGCGGTCGTAGTGGAAGTGCGTCACCGGCATCCTGATCTTATGGAAGTCAAACTGGAGCTGGTTATCTTTCAGGCCGATCTTCATCACGCCGTACGCGGGGTTTTCATAATCGCCGGTATAGTCGGCGAGAGGGTGCGAAGGCTTGGTTCCCGGCACGCGATCTTCGCCAACTTTGGCGCGGGCTTGTTTGCCGGCTTCCTTGTCTTTCAACCGGATATCGAGGCGGCGCTGGCTCCAGGGAGTCTGGTCCAATCCGAGCAGCCGTTCATATACGTTGTACGTGACGACGTTATAGAGCGGGGCCGTATGATCGCCAATCACGAATACGATCACGCCGATATGTTCTTTGGGCAGGAATGAAATCTGCGAGTGGAAGCCGGGCAGGTCACCGCCATGCATGGTCATCAAGTGGCCGCGGTAGACGGTGGTTTGGCGCCCCATGCCATAAGCCGCGTTGAGGGCCTCCCAGTAACCTCGCTGCTCGGCGGCGGTATTGGGGAGCCCGATCGACGGCTGCAGAGTTTCCTTCAATACATCGTCCGGCAGCACGCTTTTGCCGTTGTACTTTCCTTCGTTCATCAGCGCGATCAACCAGTGCGATAAGTCGTTGATATTGGATACGATGGCGCCGCACGGGGCAACGCCTGCAATGTCCGCGTAATAAGGGATGTGGTAAAGGTCGAAGGAGTCACGCTTCTCCGTGAAGCCGACCCCATGTTCCGGACTGCTCTCCAGTTCGGCAATGGTGTACCCCGTGGACTTCATTTCCAGCGGAGTCAGGATGCGCTCGCGAACAAACTGTTCCCACGGCTTGCCGGATTGCAATTCGATCATGTAACCGACGCCGGCGAACATCAGGTTGTTATAGAGGAAGGTTTGCCGCAGGGGTTGTTCCGGCTCCAGATACTTCAGGCGGTCGAACAGTTCCTTGCGCGTGAAGTCGGATTTATACCAGATTGTGTCGTGGCGCGTGATTCCCGTGCGGTGAGACAGCATGTCGCGCAACGTGACGGAATTGTCCAGCTGGTCATTGTAGAAGTGGGTGGTGGGCACGGACTCCCGCACCGGCTTATCCCAGGTCAGCTTGCCTTCGTCCACCAGCATGCCGGCGGCGATAGCCGTGAACAGTTTCGTGTTTGAGGCGATGGGACAGACGGTGGCGGGAGTGAAGGGCAGCTTTTTTTCGTAGTCGCGATAGCCGTAGCCTTTCGCGAAAACCAGCTTGTCGCCCACCACAATGCCAACACCGATTCCGGGCGCATTCCAATCCTTGAGGACCTTCGCCATGTAGGCGTCGAAGCCATCGAGTTGCTGGGTAATATCAGCGGTTTGAGCGTGGCAGGCAAAGGCCGGTAGCAGAGAGAGCGCCGCCAGGGCGGCAAGGTCGCGTATCTTCATGGAACTCGAATCATTATATTGGAGGACAGAATACTTGATGCAAACCATGCGCTCAAAACACCTGGCTTCACTATTGACGGTTACAGCTTGCCTGGCGGCCGCAACCGAGTTTACGGTTCAGGACGGCGGCTTCCGGCTGAACGGCCACCCGTTCCAGATCATCTCGGGTGAAATGCATTACCCGCGCATTCCTCGGGCCTACTGGCGCCTCCGCTTCCGTATGGCTAAGGCGATGGGGTTGAATACCATCACAACCTATGTGTTCTGGAATGAACATGAGCCGCAGCCGGGCGTCTATGATTTCTCCGATAACAATGACATTGCCGAATTTGTTCGCGAAGCGCAACACGAGGGTCTTTCTGTGATTCTGCGCCCGGGACCGTATGTCTGCGCGGAGTGGGAGTTCGGTGGATTCCCTTCATGGCTGCTGAAAGACCACTCCATTGTCGTGCGCAGTCGCGACCCGAAGTTTATGGAGGCGACGGCGCGTTGGATCGGGCGGCTCGGGAAGGAACTTGCTCCGCTGCAGATCGGCAATGGCGGCCCCATCATCGCGGTGCAGGTGGAAAATGAATACGGGTCGTTTGGCGACGATCACACTTACATGCAGCAGATGCACCATCTGCTGACGGAATCCGGCTTTAACCGGTCGCTGCTCTACACCGCCGATGGACCCGAGGAACTGCCGAAAGGTTCCCTGCCGGGGCTGCCGGTGGGGATCAACTTCGGCGGCTCAGACGGTCCGCATGCGGCGCAGGAAGCGTTTGCGGAACTGCGCAAGTTCCGTGCCGGCGGGCCTTCCCTGAACAGCGAGTATTGGGATGGATGGTTTGACCACTGGGGTGGGCTCCACGCGACGACGAGCACGGCGAACCAGGCGGCAAATCTTAGCTGGATGCTCCAGCACGGCTACTCAGTCAGCTTATATATGTTCCATGGAGGAACCAGCTTCGGCTGGATGAACGGAGCGAATAGCAACGGCAGGAACTACGAACCCGACGTGACGAGTTATGACTATGACTCGCCTCTCGATGAAAGCGGCCGGCCGACGGCGAAGTACTCCGTCTTTCGCGATCTGATCCAGAAGGCGACCGGCGTTCAGCCGGCGCCGGTTCCGGAAGTCTCTCCTGCAATGATTGTGCCCCAGTTCACGCTGTCCGAGTCGGCTTCGCTGTGGAGCACGCTTTCCACTCCGGTTCACTCGGAGCAGCCTCTCTCCATGGAAGATCTGGATCAATCCTACGGGTACATTCTTTACCGCACGCATATCGGAGGCCCGGTTTCAGGCGATTTGGTGCTGGACGCGCTGCATGATTACGCGCAGATTTATGTGAATGGCAAGCTGGCGGGCGTTCTGGATCGCCGCCTTTCCCAAAACCATTTGCGGCTCGAATTGAGCGGCGGCGATTCGCGCCTCGACATTCTGGTGGAGAACTCCGGGCGCGTCAACTTCACGGCGGTGCTGCGCGGCGAGCGCAAAGGCATCACGAAGCAGGTCACTTTGGCTGGAAAGCCCGTGACGGGTTGGGATATCTACACGCTGCCGATGACAACCACTTCCAGCCTGGCTTACGCGGGCGAGCGCTGCGAAGGACCGTGCTTCTACCGCGCGACTTTTCACGTCGATGAAACCCGCGACACGTTCCTCGACACCACCGGGTTCAGTAAAGGACAGGTGTGGATCAACGGAAAGCCTCTTGGCCGCGTGTGGAGTATTGGGCCACAGAAGACACTCTATCTTCCCGGACCTTGGTTGAAGGTGGGCAACAACGAGGTGATTGTCTTCGACTTGAACGGGCAGCCGGGCCGCACCTTGCAGGGCCGGGACAAGCCAGATCTGGGTCCTACTCGTAGCGCAGCGCGGCCATCGGACTGATTCTTGCGGCGCGCATGGCCGGTACGAGCGAAGCCGCCAGCGCCACGACCGAGAGAATCAGCACCACCATCGCGAACGTAGCCGCATCGGTGGCGCTCACTCCAAAGAGCAAGCTCTCCATCACTCGGGAGAAGACGAACGCGCCCATCAGGCCGAGAAGGATTCCGGCGCCGATCAGCTTGAGCCCCTGGGACAACACCAGACGCAACACGTCGGAGCGGCCCGCGCCGAGAGCCACGCGGACGCCAATCTCGCGCGTGGCTTGCTCGACTTGATAGGAGACGACTCCATAGACGCCGACGATGGAGAGCATCAAAGCAAATAGGGAAAAAGCTTCGATGGTCAACATGGTGAACCGTTGACGAGCCAGCGAATGCCGCAGCCGCTGTTGCATGGTCTGGACGTCGTAGACGGGCACGCCTGGGTCGACGGCATGGATTTCGCGAATGATCGCGGATGAAATAGAACGACCGTCAGTGGCGGTTCGCGCCACCGCATACATGGAATAGACGATGAATTGCGTGTGAGGGAAGTAGACCACCATGCGCAGATCGACATCGAGGCCGTACTGCTTCACCGTTCCGACAACCCCCACGATTTTTCGCCACTCATTCTCCGCTGACCCGCTAAACCGGACGCGCTTCCCGATAGGATCCTGATTCGACCAGAAACGATTGGCCATCTTTTCATCGATGAGCACTACCTTCTCGCCGCCTGGCAAATCGGATGCTGTGAAGTAGCGGCCTCGCAGCAGGGGAATCTCCATGGTTTGAAAGTAATTCGGAGTGGCGCCCCGCACGTCGTATTGGATTTCCGGCTCACCTGGGGGCGGCACATAACCCTCCACGACCATCCCTCCCCACGAAACCGACGACGTTAATGGGAGCGCCTGGATGGATCCCACCGACTGGATGCCCGGAAGCTTCGCGATGCGCGCTTCGATTTGCTGATACGCGTTCGCCACGGCCTGTTCATTGTTTCGATAGCGAGGCCCGGATAGCGACATTTGGAGGGAGAGGACATGCTCGGCGTTAAATCCCGGCGGCACGTGCTCCAGGCGAACGAAGCTGCGAACCAGCAAGCCGGCGCCCACAAGGAGCATCAGTGAGAGGGCGACCTCCGAAATCACCAGCAAGCTGCGAAGACGGTGCCGCGAGATGTCGAGGCCGCCACCCGACTGGGAACTGCGCCCTCCGGCCTTCAGCGCGGTATTCAAATCAGTGGCGGCGACGCGAAACGCGGGAACCAGCCCAAACAGGACGCCCGTGAAGAGTGAGATTCCGAAGGTGAACGCGAGGGTCCGCCCGTCGATCCCGATCTGGTCCAGGCGCGGAATATTGCCGGGGTCCAGCTCGCGAACGGCATATAAGGTGATGGCCGCAAACACCAATCCCGCAACGCCTCCAACCAGGCCGAGCGTAACGCTCTCCGCCAGACACTGCTGAATCAACCTCCCGCGCCCTGCTCCCAGGGCGGCGCGAACCGCAATCTCCTTGTGGCGCGTGATGGCGCGGGAAAGCAGCAGATTCGCCACGTTGGCGCATGCGATCAGGAGCACCAGAGACACGGCTCCTAGCAGCACAAGCACGGTCTGGCGAATATTGCCCACCACCTGTTCGAGCAGGGGGACGACGCTGATGGTGAAGGTGCGATCGCGCCGGTCTTTCTGACGGATGCGCGCCGCAATCACGTCGATGTCGGATTGCGCCTGGCGCATGGAGACCCCCGGCTTCACGCGGGCGAGGATGTTGAAGTTCTCGTCCCCGCGCCGGTTCACCGCGTCCGCCCCGAGCGGCAAAGGCATCAGGATGTCCGCTTTCTCGATTCCTCCCACCGTTGGCATCACTTCACGATTCAGTAGAAAACCGGGGCGCAGTACGCCGACAACGGTGTACTGTTCGCCGTTCAGCGTGAGAGCCCGTCCGATTATTTTCGGATCTGCGCCATAGAAGCGCTTCCAGAAACCGTCACTGAGAACCGCGACCTTCGGTCTGCCGGGAATGTCTTCATCGGGCAGGATGATTCGGCCCAGTTGCGCGGTCGCGCCGAGCATCGGGAAAAGACTGGAAGACGTTTGAACGGTTTCCACCTTCTCGGGAAGCGCAAGGCCCGTCATGACGCGGGTATCGCCAATAGCGATGGCGGTTTGGTCGAATACGTGGTTCTGGTTGACGATGTCGATGTACTCGCCCGGCGAAGGCCAGTCCTGCGGGATGCCGATTCCCGGTGAGCGCAGCCACAGGATGGCGAGGCGGTCTGGATGAGGATAGGGCAGGGGCCGCAGGAACAGAGCATTTGCGACGCTGAATGCCGCTGTATTTGCGCCGATGCCGATGCCCAGTGAAAGGGCGACAACCGTGATCAGCCCCGGGCTCTTCCGAAGCATACGCAGCGAAAACCGGAAATCCTGTGAGAGTTGAGACATCTCCGTATTCGACGATTGTAAGCCAAAAATGTCCTAACGTTCCCGGTGTCCTGACCGTATAAAGTATGTGACCACCGCCAATTTTGCGCAGGATTTGCGTTTTGCTGTCCGTACGTTGACCAAGTCCCCGGTATTCGTCGGAGTGGCCGTGGTTTCCCTGGCCCTCGGCATCGGTGCGAATACTGGGATCTTCAGCCTGCTGGATCAGGTGCTGCTGCGTCTGCTTCCCGTCAAGAACCCCGAGCAATTAGTTCGGCTGCGAGGTGTGGGGGCGCACTACGGGAGCAACAACGGTTACTTCAAGCTCTCCTATCCGATGTACGCGGATTTCCGCGATCACAATGAGGTCTTCAGCGGGATGTTCTGCAGTTGGGAGACGGACATGAGCCTCAGCTACGGCGGCAAGACGGAACGTGCGTATGGCGAACTGGTTTCCGGCAACTACTTCCCGGTGCTCGGTGTGAAGGCCGCGCTGGGGCGCCTGTTTACCGCGAACGACGACGAATTCGAAGGCGCGCATCCTTTGGCCGTTCTCAGCTACCGCTATTGGAAGAGCCGTTTCGCGGGCGATCCCGGTATTTTGGGGAAGACGCTCACGGTGAACGGATATCCGCTGACCGTGATCGGTGTAAGCCAGGCGGGCTTCGATGGCCTTGAACCGGGCGCTTCGCCGCAGGTTCTGGTGCCCCTCCACATGAAATTAAAGATGGATCAACTGGGCTTCTATAACCTGACGAGCCGGCGCGGCCGCTGGGTGAATGCGTATGGCCGGCTGAAACCCGGCGTGAGCTTGCAGACAGCGCAGGCCAGCCTGCAACCTTTCATGCACCGGATGCTGGAAATGGAGGTGCGCCAGAAGGATTTCGACCATGCCGCACCCCAAACGCGGCAGAATTTCTTGAAGATGTCCGTGGCGCTGGTGCCGGCTTCGCACGGCCTCTCGGGCTTGCAGCGCGAGTTCTCGAAACCGCTATTTGTGCTGATGGCCATCGTGGGGTTGGTACTCCTGATCGCTTGCGCGAATGTGGCCAACCTGTTGATCGCCCGCGCTACCTCACGTCAAAAAGAGATCGCCGTGCGCCTTGCGCTGGGGGCCAGCCGAGGCCGCATCATTTCGCAACTGCTGGTGGAAAGTCTGCTGCTGGCGACGTTGGGAGGCTTGCTGGGCGTGGCGCTGGCGGTGTGGCTCGACCACGCGCTGATCAGCTTCATGCCGCAATCCGATGCTCCCCTCGCAATCTCGACGCTTCCCGACGTGCGTATCCTGGCGTTCAACTTCGCGCTGGCGCTGCTCACGGGAATCGTCTTCGGGCTGATCCCCGCGCTGAAGGCCACGCGTCCAGACCTGGCGCCCACGCTGAAGGACCAGGCCGGCGCGGTGATCGGGAGTGGTTCGGTGACCCTCCGCAAAGCACTGGTGATCGCCCAGGTCACTCTGTCGCTATTGCTGCTGATCGGCGCGGGTCTGTTCATCAGAAGCCTTCACAATCTGAAGGATCTGGACCCCGGTTTTCGCACGGCCAACCTGCTTACGTTCTCCGTCGACCCGCCGCTGAATGGCTATAAAGAGGAGAGAACGCTCCAGTTTTACCGAACGCTTTCGGAACGGCTGGATGCGCTGCCCGGTGTGGAGGCGGACAGCCTGGCTATCATGCCGGTGCTGGACGGTGACGAGTGGGACGAGAGCTATACCGTGGAAGGCGCGAAGCCGGGCCAGAACATCGACCCGCATATGAACTTCATCTCGCCGCACTACTTCAAGTCTCTGGATGTTCCTATCCTGGTGGGCCGCGACTTCACCAAGGCCGACACGCAGGCGTCCGCACCGGTTGCGATTGTGAATGAGAAGTTCGCCAGGAAGTATGTCGGGACTGTGAATGCGGTGGGCCGGCACATCGGAGAGGGAGGCGATCCGGGCACCAAGACGGATATCACGATCGTGGGGGTGGTGCGCGATATCAAGTATGAGAGCATGCGCGATGAGGTGCCGGACGAGGTGTTCCGCCCCTATCAACAGATGAAGTTCACACTCGGGATGCTCGCGTACGTCAGGACTTCCGTCGACCCCGGGCAGATGTTTCTCACGATCCGCCGCACCGTGCATGATCTGGACCCCAACCTGCCGGTTTTTGCGATGAAGACCCTGGAAACGCAGATGGAGAACTCGCTGATCACGGAGCGTTTGGTGGCCACGCTATCGACCGCGTTTGGGGTGTTGGCGACTCTCCTTGCGGCGATCGGGCTGTATGGGGTGATGGCTTACACGGTGGCGCGGCGCACGCGCGAGATCGGAATCCGGATGGCGGTGGGCGCGGCAACCCGGGACGTGGTATGGCTGGTGATGCGCGAAGTGCTGCTGTTGGTGGCTATCGGCATCGCGGTGGCGGTGCCCGCCGCGCTGGGTCTGACGCGCCTGGTGCGTGCACAACTTTATGGAATCTCCCCGAGCGACCCCATAAGCATTGTTCTCGCGACAATAGGGATTGCGTTTGTGGCGGTGATGGCTGGGTATCTGCCTGCGCGGAAGGCCACTCGCGTGGACCCGCTGCGGGCGCTGAGGTATGAGTAGGCACGATCCGCTAACTCTGCGTGACGAGTACACTTGTATCAAGATCATGACCATAACCGCTAAGTACGAGGGTGGGGTATTCAAGCCTCTTGAAAACTTGAGCATCAGTGAAGGAACCATTGTTGAAGTGCATGTGCCGACTTACGCCGAACAACTGAAGGGCAGGTCCCGCCCCGTGCAGGATTTTGCATTCTTCGGCATGTGGAAGGATCGCACGGACATTGGCGATAGTGTCGAATTCGTCAACGGGATTCGCCGGGATCTTCGGGGCTGAGACACAGGCTTAGATGCCTTACCTCACGCGCTTTGCGGGATGAGTACGCACGGCATAGAATAGCCTCAGGAGGCCGTCCCAATGGAAGATCGAACGATTCACCCGAGCATGAAGACGGTTTGGGGCGCCTACGCGCTCGCAATTCTACTTCTCGCGGTGGGAATTTGGGCTTACTTCACATATGCCGCCGACAAGCCGCGATGGATTTTGGCGTTTCTTTTGATTTTCCTGATCCCGCCTTTGCGAATGCAGATGACCCGCCGGCTAATCTCACTGCGACTGCACGACGATCATCTGACGATGGAAAACGGTTTCTTTTCGCGCACGCGCCGGACGCTTGATATGGCAAAGGTTCAGGACGTCACCGTGCGCCAAACGTTCGGACAGCGGATTCTGGGAGTGGGGGATCTGATGCTGGAGAGCGCGGGCGAGAGCGGGCGGATGGCCATCCTGAACGTGGACAGCCCGCGCGACCTTGCCGACACGATCATTGCCGGCTCAAAGAGATCGGCCAATACAAAAACTTTGTAACCTTCTCCCCGCTCGCCAGTATTCCTCTTTGAGAGCGCGTGGAGAGCCAGTGGAAACACAAACCGACAGTTTCGTGATGCAGCTTGTCCAGATCGGCGAAACTGCCCGGTTGGCCGATCTGTTCGAGCGATACCATGTGCCGCTGTTCCGCTACCTGTTGCATTTGACCGGGAACCACGCCGTGAGCGAAGACCTGGTGCAGGAAGTCTTTTTCCGGGTTCTCAAATACTCGCGTAGTTATGATCCGGATCAGTCTTTTGCGGTGTGGCTTTACCAGATGGCGCGTAACGCGCATTTCGATCACATGCGAAAGCGCCGGGGTGAAGTTCCCGAGGAGGATGCGCGAGAGATGAGGAGTTCGCAGCCCATGCCCGAAGAATTGTTCGCGCGGAAGCAGGACACGCTGTTTCTGCGGAAAGCCCTGCAGCAGCTTCCGGAAGAGAAGAGGGATGTTCTGGTGTTGAGCCGCTTCCAGAACCTGCGTTATGAGGAGATCGCCCGAATCCTGGAATGCGAGGTGGGGACGGTGAAGGTACGCGTCTACCGCGCGTTGAAGCAACTGCGCGAAACGTTCTGCGAATTGCGTGGAGAGAAAGCGTTATGAACCTCGAAGAGATGATTCCGCCGTATCTGGCCGGGCAGTTGACGCCCACGGAGAAAGCCCGTTTTGAAGCGGAGCTAAGCGGGAATGCGGCCCTGCGCGCGGAAGTGGAACACTTGCGCGAATTCTGGGAGGCGCTGGATACGCTTCCCAAGGAGCAGCCCAGCGCCGCCATGCGCGCGCGGTTCTATCAAAAGCTGAACGAGTTGACGAAAACACCGCAGCCCAAAGCGCCCGGATGGTTTTCCAAATGGAACCTGCGGCCGATTCAGCAGTTTGGCCTGGGGCTGGTTCTTTTCACGATGGGAATCTTTGTGGGCCACGCGGTGGATTCTTCCCGCGTCTCGCTGCAAATCGCCCAGTTGCACGACGAGGTGCGTAGCATGCGGCAGACGGTAGCGTTGTCTTTGCTGGACCGGCAGTCGGCGAATGCCCGGCTGGAAGGCGTTTCGTGGGGCAGCCAGGTGGAACGTCCCGATCGGGAAGTGTCAACGGCGTTGCTGACGGCGCTGAACCACGACGCGAACGTTAACGTCAGGTTGTCGTCTGTGGACGCGCTGGAAGGGCTCGCCGGCGATCCGGCAATTCGGAGCGCCCTGGTCGATTCCATTCCGACGCAGGAATCCCCACTGGTGCAGATTGCCCTGATCGACGCACTGGTTCAGATCCACGACACGGCGGCGAGCGTTGAACTGGTGAAGATTTCGCGCGACCCGGCGTACAACCCGAACGTGCGGCAACGCGCCGGGTGGGGCATCCAGAAACTGCAATAGGAGGAAGACAGGAGTATGAAGGAACTTTGCCTGATGCTGGCGGCATGCGGGCTCGCGGGCCCGTGCCTGGCGGGCCACGATTCGAGTCGCTGGCCGGTTCGCGACCGGGAGACGATTCAAAAGACGTTCACGCTTTCCGGGGCTCCGGGACGCGTGGTGATCGATAACATCGACGGCTATATCCATCTGATTGGCACCTCGGGATCGCAGGTGCGCATGACGGCGCATCAGACCATTCATGCGGAAACGGATAGCGATCTTGATCAGGCGAAGAAGGAAGTTCAACTGGAGTTGACCGAAAACCCAGGTTCGGTTTCGATTTATTACGATGCGCCGTGGCGCTGCAAGGGAGATCACAACCGCGGGTGTGACTGGGACCAGCGGCGCTTCTATAACGTGACTTACGACATTGATGTGGAAGTTCCCAGAGACGCCCGCATTGTCGTGTCGACGGTGAACAACGGCGATATCCGGATCGAAAAGACGGACGGAGCCTTCGAGGTGAACGACATCAACGGCGGCATCACCATGAGCGACATCGCTGGCTCCGGTGCAGTGAAGACGATCAATGGCCCCGTAGTCGTGAAGTTCGTGAGGAATCCGTCGGAAGCGAGTAGTTTCAGCACGTTGAACGGCGAGATGGACATCTACTTCCAGCGGACGTTTTCGGCGGACCTGCTGTTCAAGACTTTCAATGGACAGGTGTACACCGATTTCGACGTGGCTCCGCGAGCCGCGCCCGTCGCGCAGCCGGAGCAGAAGAACGGCAAGTTTGTCTTCCACAGCAACGGATTTGTGGCGGGCCGAGTGGGTAGTGGGGGACCCGAGTTGAAGTTCGATGCCTTCAACGGGAACATTCGATTGCATCGGCAATAGGGAGAACAGAAATGACGAAGACGATCGGAATCATATTTGTGTGCGCCGGTTTTCTAGCCGCGCAGGATTCGGTTGAGAAAGCCACGGTCCCACTGCACGACCCGTCGCGGCCGGCGAAGATTCAGGCTCATCTGATGACGGGCGGGATCACTGTAAAGGGGTATGACGGAAAGGAGGTCCTGGTGGAAGCGCACGCGCGCCACGGCGGTGAAGAACACGAGTCAACGCCCGCACGCGCGGAAGGAATGAGACGCCTCGAATTGCCTGGAAACGCGGGCCTGGAGGTTGAGGAAGACAACAATCAGGTGGATATTAAAACCTCATCTTTCAACCGGCCCGTGGACCTGGTGATCTCGGTACCGCGCAAGTCTTCCCTGGAGCTGAAGTGCCTGAATGGGGGCGATATCTACGTCGAGCATGTGGATGGAGATATCGACGCAAACAACCTGAACGGCAAGGTGACGTTGAAGAATGTTTCAGGCTCCGTGCTGGCCCACTCGCTGAATGGCGAGGTTTTCGTCACGCTCGACCGCATTGATCCATCGAAGCCCATGTCTTTCAGCACCATGAATGGCGATATCGATGTAACCCTGCCCGATAACTTCCGGGGGAATCTGCGCATGAAAACAGACCATGGCGAGATCTTCAGCGATTTTGACGTGAAGATCGATTCCGGCGGTGGCGGGATCACCACGGCGGACGGGAAGCAGAAGGATGGCACGTACCACTTACGTTTTGACCGCACCCTGCGCGGCACGGTGAACGGCGGCGGCCCGGAATTTCAATTCACCTCCTTCAACGGGCAGATTTACATCCGCAAGCGGAAATGATGGCTGGTTTTGCCGCCTGCCTATGGTCTGGCCGCCCGAGATGTGGTCGAATGTAATGCAGACCCATGAAAATCATCGGCGCGGCCAGCGCCTTCCCAGAGAACTATTACCCCCAAGAGTTTCTACTGACCGCTCTCACCGAATACTGGGCGGCCAAGCTGCAGAACCCTCAAATGCTGAGGCGTCTGCATGAGCATGTGTGCGTCGATGGTCGCTACCTGGCGGTGCCGGTTGAAGAATACTACCGGATGAGTACGTTCGGCCACTTCAACGATGCATGGATGAAAGCGGCCGAGGAACTAGGAAGCCAGGCGCTTTGCCGTGCGATCACGCAGGCGGGCATTGACCCCAGTTCGATCGGCGCGCTATTCTTCGTCTCCATCAGCGGGATTTCCAGCCCCTCGATGGATGCTCGGCTGATCAATAAACTGAATCTCTCGCCGTCCACCAAACGGATTCCGATCTTTGGGTTGGGATGCGTGGCGGGAGCGGCGGGAATCGCGCGGGCGACGGACTATGTGAAGGCGTATCCCGCTGAAGTGGCCGCCCTGGTGTCCGTGGAATTATGTACTTTGACCCTGCAAAGGGAAGACCTCACGGTGGCGAACCTGATTTCTTCCGGGTTGTTCGGCGACGGCGCAGCCGCGGTGTTGGTCGCCGGTGACGATTACGAGCAGCCGGGGCCCGAGGTGATCGATACCCAATCCACGCTCTACCCTGATACGGAAGGCGTCATGGGTTGGAAGGTTTCGGAGAAAGGCTTTGAACTTGTACTTTCTCCGACGGTCCCGAAAATGGCCCGCACGCACCTGGGTCAGGACGTGGATCGCTTTCTGGAGAAGAACGGTTTGCGCCGGAGCGACATCGGCGCGTGGATTTTGCATACCGGCGGCCCCAAGGTGCTGGAAGCGACACAAGAGGCGCTGGGGGTGGACCGGGCGGCGCTCGAAACATCGTGGGAGTGCCTGCGCGCCACCGGCAATCTTTCTTCGGCTTCCGTGCTCTGTGTGCTGGAGCAGTTCATGACGAAGAAGCGCCCAGCCCCCGGAACCTGGAGCATTCTGGCGGCCATGGGACCAGGCTTCTGTTCCGAACTGGTGCTGCTGCGCTGGTGAATGAATCATGAGCCTGCGGACTCTGGAATTGAAGCCCGAGAAGACCAGGATCGAGTGGACTCTGGGCGCAGTCTTGCATACCGTCCATGGAACGTTCCAACTCAAGCGTGGAAGCATCGATTTCGACTCCGACTCGGGCGCGGCTTCCGGCCAAGTGGTGGTCGATGTCGCCAGCGGCAACAGCGGCAACCAGGAAGTGGACCAGAAGATGCACGCGACCGTGCTGGAATCGAGGAAGTACCCGGAGGCATTCTTTGTCCCAGACCGGATTCAGGGCGCGCTATCCATTCCGGGGTCATCCACCGTAAGGCTGCACGGCATCTTCACCATCCACGGCGCGGCGCATGAGATCACGGTGAACGTTCAGGCGAAAGCAACCGGGGACCAGATGACCGCCTTGCTCACCTTCGACATTCCTTTTGTGGCGTGGGGGATGAAAGATCCCAGTAACTTTCTTCTGAAAGTGAGTAAGACCGTGCGGATGACAATGGAAACCACTGGCACGCTGCGGAAGCCGTGAGGGGAAGTCTATTTACGGGTGAGCCGCAAGGCCATTCCGTTCTCGAACCGGGGCGTGTGCAGAACGGTGTCTCCGCCTTTGTGCGAGAAGTTAGCAAGCGCCTGAACTTGACCCGTGAAGGCGTTGGTCCACTCGCCCGAGTAAGTTCCCGAAGGTAAGTTGAGAGTGAGTTCCGTGGGGCCGTCGGCATCGATGTAGATGGCGTACAGAGAACCTGGCTTCGAGATCACCCTGGCATAAGCCCCGGCGGCGTGTTTTGCGGTCTGGGCGTCCGGGGCCATTTCCACGAGTGGTAGTTTCTGAAGAAACTCCACTAACGTGCGCAACTGATGCCGCAGCGCCGGACTGCCACCGCCGGGACCATTCGGAGCCGTATCCGTGCCGTCCTCGTGTCCCACGGAGAAGGAGTAGTCCAAGCCATCGAACGCGCTGCCGCCCGATAGCATGAAGTTCCATGCCTGCCGGCGGTAAGCGTCATCGCCGCGCCCCAGAAAGCCGGTTTCGTCATAACCTAACGCCTTCCCGATTCCATAGTTCAGCAGCACCGCCTCCGGGTAAGCATAGTGAAAGTTGACCAGGTCAACATCCGCCGGAAGCTGTTGAACCGGGAAGCGGAAATTGCAATAGTTCTGAGCGACCATGTGCTTGCCCGGCAGGGAAGATTCCTCGCTTCTGATCCAGCTCATGACCCGCGCCTGCCAGGCGATCGAATTCTCATCCGCAATCTCCACCGAATTGGGATAGGTGTCGCGCGCGGGTGGCTGCAGATACGGGTTGATAACGTCCACTAACTTCGGCCGGTCCGACCAGGGCTCGTTCTGGATCTCAAAGATCACGTTATCGAACGGGTTGGCTTCGCGCACCAGCTTGCGTGTGTACTGCTCCTGGCGCGTCAACAGATTTCCGTTTTCCAGCGTATGCAGTTTCTTCCAGTCGATGGCGTCCGTGTGGTTCACGTTGTTCGCGGCGTTGAGCGCGCTCACCCGCCACTGCATCTCCGCATAGTGCGACGAGAAAAGAGTAATCTCAACCACGATGCCGCGCCGGTCCGCCTCGGCGAGAAAATCGCGGAGGCGTTGAAAAAACCTGGGATCCCACCGGTCGAGATCGAACTTGCCGCTTGCGTCGCGCGCCCACGGCGCCAGAAACGCGCTATCCGTTGGCGCCAGGTTATTGCGCTGGATGCCGAACGATTTTCCCGGAACTTCGCGATAACTCCCTCCGAAGATGCGCGTGTAGTTCAGCCCATCGGCTGCAAGCGTGGAAAGGTAGCGGCGGTAGTCGAAATCCAGGTTCATTACGGAGCCGTAGTGTTCGCCGCTCGTGACCAGCGCAACGGCCTTGCCGCGATAGAGGAAATAGTGCGGGTTCCGCGGATGAAGGCGGATGGGCTGGGCGGCCAGCAACGCCGGGTACAGAACTGCGAAAATCGCGAAGAACTTCATCATTGTGCTTCCTCATATCGTATGAAAACACTATTGACCGCTGTCGTCTAAGGTTGAAACAATTCAAGGCACTGGCACTTCCAGCTTAGGGGTAACATGCCGAACCAAGACGTTCTCGACAATCAAAAGCAGATTCTGGAGAACCAGAAGTCGATCATCGCGAATCAAGGCGCGATCCAGAAAAATCAGGAAGAGATCAAGGGCAATCAAAAAGCTCTCAAGCAGATCCTGAAGAACCAGGAAGAGATTCTGGCGCTGCTGAAAAAGTAGCGCAAGTTGGCCCGGAATACGGGCATGATGGTACCTGGGATGACTTCACTCCGTGCTGCAGCCGGTCTGGCGACCGCTATCTTTTGCCTATCTTGCGCATGCTCGAACAAACCGGAACTGCCGTCCGTGGATTCGAAGCAGTACCGCGACTTTGTCTCCGCATTTTACGTGGGGCTTGCCGGCCTCCAAACCGGGGAGGACGCGCGCGCGAAGGCCAAACTGACAGAGGCTTCACAGATTGTTCCCGGCGAGCCTGCGACGTGGGCCGATCTTGCGTTGTTCGCTGTGCGCCAGCAAGACTTTGAGACCGCCGATGCCGACGCCCGGAAGGCGCGCGCACTGGCCCCGAATAACAGCCGGATCGAAGCGCTCCTGGGTTTGATTGAGAGCAAGCAGGGTAAGCTGCCTGAAGCCATCGCGCACCTGCGGAAGGCCGTTGATTTGGACGGGAAGAATCTGAAAGCACTCTACGCGCTCGCCGAAGAAACAGAACGCCAGGGCACGCCCGCCACGGATGCGGAGGCGCAGAAGATTTTCGGGCAAGTGCTCATCGAGCAGCCTGGGAACATTGCCGCTCAAATCGAAGTGACGCGCCTTGCCGCCAAGTTGGATGATTCCGCGGGAGTCAAAACCGGTGCAGCGCGGCTTGCCGCCGAATCGGCAGCCTGGCCGGAGGAAGCCCGCGCGCGAGTGACGGCGTTGCAGCAGACCGCAGACGGACCGAATCCGCGGGTCGCGGCCGTTCAAGCCGTATTTCTGAGGAATGTGCTCGCGAGAGTGCAGGCCTACCGGCAGAGTTTGAATGCGGTAAAGACGCCGGTGATGTTTGTCGGCGATCCGTTCGTCCGGTTCATCGACTTACCGACTCCGAGTTCAGATCCCGCGCCTGCCGACACAGGTCTTACTTTCGTTTCGCAGGGACTACCCGGCGCTCCGGACCACGACGTCTATTGGGCAGGCGCCATGCCGCTGGACGATTCGGGGCGGCAGACCGTGATTTGGGCGGATTCAACGGGTGTCCAAATCGCCGGTGGGGCGCATCTGGACGGACCGCGCGGTCCGATCGGAAGAAACGGCGTCGTGGGGGCGGATCTGAATTACGATTTCAAGACGGATCTCGTGATCGCCAACGACGGCGGCGTCCGTATTTACCAGCAGCACGATCGTTCAAGCTTCATCCCAATTCGGATTCCCGCGGAGGTGGCGAATGCCGCCTGTTCCGGCGCGTGGCCCTTCGACGTCGATCTCGATGGCGATCTGGACATTGTTGTGGGCACCACCGGCCGCGAGCCCGCTGTGTTGAGAAACAATGCCGATGGTACTTATTCGGTGATCCATCCTTTCAGCGGCGTGGCGAGTGTTGTTAGTTTCGCCAGTGCGGACATCAATGGCGATGGAACCCCCGATGTCGCGATGGTGGACGCTTCCGGAAATCTCTCCCTCTTCACCAACGAACGCCTGGGCGTTTACCGATCACGACCCCTTCCGTCCGGACTGAAAGGGCATTTCGTGGCCGTCACGGCGGGCGATATCCAGGGCCATGGAGAGCCCAATTTTGTGGCCTTGCGCGACGATGGCTCCGTGGTTCGCATCTCCGGCCAAGACAGCGCCGAGTTAGTCAAGGCGGGCGGAGATCGGTTAACGCAGGCGACCGCGAACCTGATTCTCGCCGACTTCGATAACAATGGCAGCCTCGATATTCTGGCCGGCGATGGCCACCTGTTCCTGAGTACTCGGCAGGGTTTTTCGCCTGTTTCGATTCCGCGAGGGATTACCTTCACCACGGCCGTTGACTTAGACAATAGTGGTCGTCTTGACCTGATCGGCTCCGCCGGCAAGCCTGTGGAGCTAATAAGTCGCGGCACCAGGAACTACCACTGGCAAACCATGCGTGTTCGCGCCGCGCAAGCTACCGGCGATCAACGCATCAACTCCTTCGGAATCGGCGGTGAAGTGGAAATTCGCTCCGACTTACTCACTGAGAAACAGATCATCACGTCGCCCGTGCTGCACTTCGGCCTGGGTGAACATACCCACGTGGATGTGACGCGCATCGTGTGGCCCAATGGTTCCGTTCAAGCCGAGTTTGAGTTAAAGCCCGATCAGGTAGTACTGGCCGAGCAGCGGCTGAAAGGTTCCTGCCCGCTGCTGTTTGCATGGGATGGGAAGCAAATCGGTTTTGTGAAGGACGGGGAACCCTGGTCGCCCGCGCTGGGACTCCACATCAACGCGCAGGCGGTGGCGGGGATCTACCAAACGCAGGAGTGGTTCAAAGTACCGGGCGAGAAACTGGCTGCGCGCGAAGGCTACTACGATCTGCGAGTGACTGCGGAACTTTGGGAAACCTATTACATCGATTATTACTCGCTTCGGGTGGTTGACCACCCGGCGGATACGGAGATCTTCACTGACGAGCGCTTCGCTGTTCCACCACCGCCTCTCAAGATCTACACCGTTTCAAAGCTGCACCCGTTCGCTTATGCGCGGGACGATAACGGAACGGATGTAAGTGACACGGTCCGCTCCGTCGATCGGAAGTATCTCGATACTTTTGGGCGTGGGCGCTACCAGGGCGTCACGCGCGACCATTGGGTGGAAGTGGAGTTACCGGAATCCGCGCCACGATGCGGCCAACTTTATCTGATTGGTTTCGGTTGGATCCATCCCACGGATGGCACCACGAATATCGCGATGGGGCAGAGCAGCGATCCACCGCCGCAAGGCTTGCGGATTGAAGTGCTCGATGCGCACGGGAAATGGGTGATCGCGAAATCGGGACTGGGATTTCTTGCCGGGCGGCTCAAGACCGCCGTGCTCGATCTCAACGGGATCTTTCGACCGGGCGCGCCCAGAAAACTGCGGCTCGGCACGAACCTGGAGATCTACTGGGACCAGCTTGCATGGGCCACCGGCGTGCCTGAAAGCAACACGCATGTGCAGCGCGCCGCTCTCACCGCGGCCGACCTGCGCTATCGCGGTTTCTCGGTCATCAACGTTGCGAATGCGTCTTCCCCCGAGATTCCGGATTATAATCGCCTGGAAGGCGCCGCGCAGAAGTGGCGCGACCTGGAAGGTTATGCGACACGCTTTGGGGACGTCCGCGAGTTACTGGACAAGATTGACGACCGGATGGTGATCGCCAATGCCGGTGATGAGCTGAGACTCCGTTTCGCCGCCCCCGCGCCGCCAGCCGCCGGGTTTCAGCGTGATTTCGTGATGGTGGGGGACGGATGGATCAAGGACGGCGATTACAACTCCACCTTCTCGAGAACCATTCTGCCTCTGCCTTATCATGCCATGAAGGATTACACCCGTCCGCCCTCCACTTTGGAAGACGAACCCGCCTATAAACTTCACTCAACAGACTGGCAGCAGTTTCACACGCGCTACATCACTCCAGAGTTTTTTCTAAGGGCCCTTTGGAATTAGTCATGCAAATCCGCAAGATCGTCCCCATAACATTATTTATCGTGCTTCTTTGCACACCGTTCGCCATGAGGCGTCTGGGCGCACACAAGCAGGAATCCATGAGCTATGGACTTAGCTTTCGTGAGTCGTCCCACGCCGCCGGTATCGATTTCAAGCACGTTTCTCCTCATCTGGACCCTAAGTTGAACCACATCATGCAGCAGGTGGCTTCAATGGGTGCGGCCGTTTCGATCGTCGATTTCGATAAGGACGGCTGGGACGATATCTATGTCACCAATAGCGGCGAGGGTTCAAAAAACGCGCTCTACCGGAACATGGGCAACGGAACCTTCCGCGATGTGGCGGAAGAAGTGGGTCTTGCCGATGTCAACCAACCCGGAACGGGGGTGTCTACAGGAGCCGTTTGGGGCGACTATGATAACGACGGTTACGAAGATGTTCTGATCTATAAGTGGGGTAAGCCGGAGCTATATCATAACGACGCCGGCAAACACTTCACGCGCGTAACTGAGCAGGCCGGTCTTCCCGCCTGGGTGAACGCCAACACGGCGATCTGGCTGGATTACGACAATGACGGGAAGCTCGATCTCTTTCTCGGCGGCTACTATCCGGAAAACGTGGACCTTTGGCATCTCAAGAACACGAAGATGATGCCGGACAGTTTCGAATACGCCAATAACGGCGGCCGTAAGTATCTGTTCCACAACCTGGGGAATGGAAAGTTCGAAGAAGTTTCCGAAAAAATGGGCATCGATTCGCGGAGATGGGCGCTGGCGTCCGTTGCCGCCGATTTGCGCGGAACCGGTTATCCCGACTTATTCATCGCCAATGATTACGGCGTTTCCGAACTCTACTTCAACGACCATGGGCGTGGATTTCGTGAAGTGGGTAAGCAGACCGGCGTGGGCTACGCGCCGAAAAGTGGAATGACCGCGGCCGTGGGTGATGTCCTCAACGACGGTCAATTCGGCATTTACGTCAGTAACATCTCGGAAGAAGGCGTGCTGGTTCAGGGGAACAATCTCTGGATGCCCAAGGCCGGCACGGGCGGAGACGATATCAAGTACGAGAATATGGCCAACGCCATGGGGGTTGAACTGGGCGGTTGGAGCTTCGGCGCGCAATTCGGAGACCTCAACAACGACGGCCTGATGGACCTCTACGTGGTGAACGGCAATGTCTCGCTCGATCGCAACCGGACTTACTGGTACGACTATTCGAAGGTTGCCGGCGGGAACGCGGCGATCATCTCGGACGCGGCGAACTGGCCGCCCTTGAACGGGCGGAGCCTTTCAGGCTACCAGCAAAAGCGCGTCTGGATGAACGACGGCGCCGGCCAGTTCCGCGAAGTCTCTCAACTGATCGGCATCACCGACGTGTACGACGGCCGCTCCGTCGCGCTGGCCGACTTCGACAACAACGGTGCTCTGGATGTGGTTGTCGCCAACCAGAACGGGCCGCTGCTGCTCTACAGGAACACGGTGTCGCCGGCTAACAAGTGGATTGAGTTCCAACTGGAGGGAACGCGCAGCAACCGCAGCGCCATCGGCGCGCAAGTGACCCTCTACTGGAACGGGCAGCGGCAAGTTCAGGAAGTCTCCGGCGGCAGCGGCTTTTGCGCGCAGAATCAGCGCCGCCTGCATTTCGGATTGGGCAAAACGACTCAAGTGGATCGCGTGCAGATCCGCTGGCCGTCTGGAAAAATTCAAACCCTGGCCACGCCGGCGCTCAATCAAATTCATAAAATAGAGGAACCATCATGACTCCTGGGATGACCGCAACCGGCGCGGCCGCGCTCGAAGCAAGCAAGCCGTCTACACTCGCCCGATTCTTCAGCATCGAGAACCGCTATCTGCCGCCGATGCTGATCACGCTGATTCTGCTGGTCGGGCAGGTCTCTTTCGGCCTGCTGGAAAGCTTTCCGCGCACGGCGCTTGCAATTAGCGCGTCAATCGTCGTGGAACTGGTGCTTTCGCGCATTGTGACGGGCAGATTTGCGAACCTGGCGAGCGCGTATATCTCCGGAATCAGTGTTGGTATCCTTTGCCGGTCGCCCGAGTACTGGCCTTTCGCCCTCTGCGCCGCAATCGCCATCACGTCGAAGTATGTGATCCGGTGGCGCGGCCGCCATCTCTGGAACCCTTCCAACTTCGCCATCTGCGCCATGCTGATCTTGGCGCCAGAGGTTTTCACCACGCTCAGTATCCAATGGGGGAACAACTTCTGGCCCATGCTGGTGGTTTGGGCCGTGGGAGCTCTCATTACATGGCGTGTGGATCGTATCCATATCACGGGCGTCTATGTTGCGTCATTCGTGTTCTTCGCGCTCTTGCGAGGGTTCATCACCGGCCACGGCTTCCTGGCCGAAGTTGCGCCGATCACCGGTCCCATGTATCAGCTCTTTATCTTCTTCATGATCACCGATCCGCGGACAACGGTGAGGACTAAGTGGGGACAATGCTTCGTCGCATTCCTGATCGCGATCGCCGAGATGATACTCCGGCTGGCCCAGAACATCCACGCGCCGTATTATGCGCTCGCCATCGTGGGACCCATCGCGATTGCCGGGGAAATCTGGTGGACGTCACGGAAGAAGCCGCGGGTTCTCGCGACCGCTTAACGGGTTGCGCTCGGCGCGATAAATTGCAAACCGCTGGCTGACCTTCTTGTGGAAGAACATTTCCTGCGTGTCGAGAGAAATAGTGGGAGCTTCGACGAAGCCCGTGAGAGCGCTCAAAGCGAGTGGTTCGCCGAAGGGTTGGCTCACTGAAGTTCTGGTCGCTACCATGATCCGCGGGAACGGGCTGGCGCGCGTGAAATAGAGTTCCCGCCCGTCGGCGGAAATGGCGGGCGCATATTCCAGGCCGCCGGTATTGATGTTCCGCATGATCCGCTCGCTTTCCGGATCAATACGGAACTGCCCGTTGTTCAATCGCGCTACCAATAATTCCGACTTCTTCGGAGCCGGCGCGCCGGGAACAATGACCGCTCTTGAAATGTACAGCGTCTCACCGTCTGGACTGATGCCCACATCCATATTAATCGCGCCAGGCGACTTAGGGCTGATCTCTCCAGGCGCAGGATGAAGATTTCTCACGGCCTTACCGTCGAAGTCCCCCGTATAGACCGAGTTCATCGTCCGGGCATAATCCCGCACCGTGGTGAAGTAGAAATGTCCCGCCCTGTCGAGGCTCGCTGCCGCGTCCAGTACATCGGAATTCACGCCGGGGAGGTCGCCGATGTATCGAAACGAAATTCTTCCGGTGCGCTCGGCAAAGTGCAGGTTTGTGTTCACGCCCGGATCGTTTTCGTTGTTGAAGAACAGGAAACGGCCATCGGGCGAGAGAAAGGGCTCCATCGCGCTTCCGCCGTAACCGTCAATTGAAACCGGCTCCGGCCGAATGTAAAGATCACTCTCCGGGTCCTGCGCTGATGAGACGGACTGGCCGCTGGGTTTGGCTGCGCCGCTCAGCATCTCCAGCGCGCGATCGAGGAGGGCTTCGGCATGATGTGGGTCGCCCGCATCCAGCGCAGGTTTGACTTGATTCATCACGGCGATAACGGGTGACGCATCGCGCCCCTCCGCGGACCACGAGATCACGCCAGCCTGGGCTCTGGCGGCTTTGTCCTGCAGGCGAGTTTTCAGATCTTGCGCCGCGATTTGAAAAACGCCAAGCGTAACCACGGCGGTCAGGATCAAGACTCCCAGAGAGGCACAAAGCCGTTTCATTGCTTGCTTGCCGACACGCCGTCATTTTATCCTGAATACGGCCAATCGATGAATCAGAAACCAGTACTCATTCCGCTGGGTGGATTCCTCGGGGCGGGGAAGACGACCCTCATTCTCACCGCCGCAAGGATACTTCAGGCCAGAGGTCTTCGGGTCGCCGCGATTCTGAATGACCAAGGTTCGGAATTAGTAGATACACAGCATGTACGCGGCAGCGGAGTGGATGCCGATCAGGTGACCGGCGGGTGCTTCTGCTGCCGCTTCTCCGAACTCGTCGAGGCCACCGAGCGGATTAGCGCCTTTGCTCCCGTGGTCATTTTTGCGGAAGCAGTGGGAAGCTGCACCGATATCTCCGCCACCACGCTGCGGCCGTTGCAGCTCGATTACGCACACCTTGTGGATACTGCGCCCTTCAGCGTGCTGGTGGACCCGCAGCGCGCGCGCGATCTGACTGCGCAGGATGCCGATCCCGACCTGGCCTTTCTCTTTCAGAAACAGATTGAAGAAGCGGACCTGGTCTGTTTCACAAAATCGGACCTTCACACCGATGTGAGTGACAAAGTCTTTCCGCAAATTACCGGCGCAACTGTCCGCTATCTCAGCCCACTTACCGGCGAAGGTGTTGAAGCGTGGCTCGATGAAGTTCTCTCCGGCAAGGTCGAACCCGGCACAAAGATACTCGATATCGACTATCAGCGCTATGCCCGCGCGGAGGCCAGTCTGGCATGGCTCAATTGCAGCTTGCTGGTTCACTTGACTCCGCCACTTTCTCCCGCCAGCTTAGTAGGCCCTTTCCTCGACGAGTTGGACGCGGGGCTTACTGCGGCAGGCATGCGTATCGTGCACCTCAAACTGATCGATCACTCGCCATCGGGCTATCTGAAAGCCTCGATCACCAGGGACGGGGCCGAGCCGGAGATCGTTGGAATGCTGGACGCTTCACCGGCCGCCGCGCATGAACTACTATTGAACGTGCGAGCAACCGGTCAGCCCCATGTGCTTCAGAGTGTTGTGGAATCCCAAATCGCCAAAATGCCCGGCAAGGTCGAAATAAGAACGATGCAATGTTTCTCTCCCGCTGCGCCGCGTCCGGAACGTCGCTATGCCTGAAGAGACCCGCCCCGCGCGGCGCGATTTCATCAAGACACTGGCGGGAGGCGCAGCCGCAGCCGCCCTGCCTGCGAGTGGGGCTGACACCGTTCTCCACGACCGCATCCGCTATCCGCGCGTCTATTCGGCCAGGCAACTCGCCATGCTGGCCTTCCCGCTTGGAGGAATCGGAACGGGGAGCATCAGCCTGGGAGGCCGCGGACAGTTTCGCGACTGGGAGATCTACAATCGCCCCGATAAAGGTCGATCCCCGCAATATGCGTTCGCCTCTATTTGGGCGCAGAGCGGCGGTTCGCGGCCCGTTGCGCGGGTGCTTGAAGCCCGGTTGTCGCCCCCCTATGCGAGCGGCTTCGGCCTGGGTCCGGCGAATGCTCCGGGGCTCAGCCGCCTGGAATCGGCCACCTTCACGGGGGAGTTCCCTCTGGCGCGAATCGCCTTCGAGGATTCTGAGTTGCCCGTGCGTGTCTCGCTCGAAGCGTTCAGCCCGTTCATTCCGCTCGATCCGGAAAGCTCCGGCTTTCCCGCCGCCGTCCTCCGTTACCGGGTGCGCAATGCCTCCCGGACGAAAGCCACGGTCTCAATCGCATTTTCGCTGGAGAATCCGGTTGGTCCATCCGCCGGCAATTCCACGCTGAAGCTGAATGAGTTTCGCGGCGCATCGGGCGATCTCTTGCAAGGGTTGTTCTTCACCGATCCCGGCGCTCCGCGTGATCATCCCGAGCGCGGCTCATTCGCGCTCTCGATTGTGCGCGCCGGCGACGGCCGCGTCACTTACCTGCGCGGCTGGCCCAACGCCAAGTGGTGGGCCAGCCCCATGCTTTTCTGGGACGATTTCAGCGCCGATGGCCAGCTCGGTCCCGAAGCAGCCGACCGCAAACTCACTGGCTCGCTCTGTCTGCAGCGCGAAATCGCCGCGGGCTCGGAGGCCGAATTCACGTTCGTCATGAGCTGGCACTTTCCCAATCGCACGCCGGAATGGTCCGGCTGGACCGCGCCGAAAGGTCTGGAGAAAACCGTGATCGGGAACCATTACTGCACCCGCTTCACGGATGCCTGGGATGCCGCGCAGCAACTGGCGAACCAACTTCCCGAACTGGAAAAACGCACCATGAGCTTTGTCGAGGCGATGCGCGCCAGCACGCTGCCGGGTGCGCTGCGCGACGCCGCCATGTCGAACCTGTCGACCCTGGTCACGCAGACTTCGTTTCGCACGGCCGATGGCGAATTCCATGGCTTTGAAGGCTGCGGCGATCACTCAGGCTGCTGTTTTGGCAACTGCACGCACGTTTGGAACTACGAGACGGCGACTCAGTTTCTGTTCCCCACCTTCGCGCGATCGTTGCGCAAAGCGGCCTTCGGCTACTCCCAGGATGAACAGGGCGGCATGCGCTTTCGTCAGTTGCTTCCCGATGGCACCGAGCGCTACGGATGGGCCGCCGCCGATGGCCAGATGGGCCAGATCATCAAGACTTATCTCGATTGGAAGTTATCCGGGGACACCGAATGGCTCCACGTTTATTGGCCGAACATTCAGAAAGCCCTGTCCTTTGCATGGATTCCCGGCGGCTGGGACCCGAATCGCGAGGGCGTGATGACCGGTGTGCAGCATAACACCTATGATGTGGAATTCTACGGTCCGAATCCCTTGTGCGGCATTTACTATCTCGGGGCGCTTCGAGCCGCTGAGGAAATTGCGCTGACATTAGGAGACAGCTCGGCGGCGCGCACTTACCGCGACTTATTTGAAAAAGGCCGCGCGTGGATTGATGCCAACTTATTCAACGGGGAATATTATATCCAGAAAATCCGCAACATCCCGAAGGATCAGATTGCGCCGCACACTTATGGAGACATGGGCGCCGAAGGCTCCAGCGGGCCGGAATTTCAACTGGGCGATGGCTGCCTCGCGGACCAGTTGATTGGTCAGTATCTGGCCGACCTCGCCGGCCTCGGTCCGCTTCTGGATAGCGCCAAACTGCGAAAAACTCTGGAATCCATTCATAAGTACAACTACCGGCGCGATCTGTTTCATCATGACTCCGTTCAGCGCATCTACGCGTTGAATGACGAGGCCGCATTGCTGGTCTGCGACTACGGCAAAGGCACGCGTCCCAGAATCCCGTTTCCCTATTACGCGGAAACGTGGACGGGCATCGAGTATCTTGTGGCGACGCAGTTCCTCTCCGCCGGAATGCTCCGTGAGGGTGTGGAAACAATCGAGAATGTGCGCCGCCGGTTTGATGGGGAGCGCCGCAATCCGTGGGATGAGCCGGAATGCGGCCATCATTATGCCCGCGCCATGTCTTCGTGGTCTACCGTCGTGGCGATTACGGGATTCCAGTATCACGGTCAGAATCAGGCGATCACCTTGATGCCTAAGGTGGCGCCGCCTAAAGTAGCTCCGGGGAAGTTCAATTCGTTCTGGTCGACGGGAACGGGTTGGGGATCGTTCTCCATTACCAGGGAAAACGGACGCAGCCGGACTGAGATCCGCGTCACGGAGGGGAAGCTACCACTCGGTTCCATTCGGCTCGGACAAGCGCCACAGGGAGAAACCATCGTTACCTTCGATCGGCAAAGGCAATCGCATAAGTCAATGAGAGAGAAGGACGGAGTTAAGATCACCCTGGCCGACGGGGTGATAATCGACGCGGGCAAGAGCCTTGTCATAGAAAGTTAAGATCCCGCACCGTCGCGTTCCCTCTACACTGAAAGAGTGCTAACCGACCTGGTCCAGATCAAGACCCTTGGCGAGAAGAAGCGCGTCGAAAACGAGCGCTTTCGCCGCCATCTCAAATCCCGCGACCATTCCGACCGCATTCTGCGACGCCTCGCCGAGGACGTGGAAGAACAGATCGACTGCACCACCTGCGCCAACTGCTGCCGCGTGGCCAACGTCCACATCACGGAGCGCGATGTCGAGCGCATGACGAAAGCCCTCAGCATCAGCCGCAAGAAATTCCTCGAAGGCTATACCGCCGAGTCTGAAGGAGAGGGCCTCATCCTCAAGCGCGGCGAAGCCGGCTGCGTCTTTCTCGAAGGCAATTTGTGCTCCATCTACGAGTCGCGTCCGGCCATTTGCGAAGACTTCCCGCACGTGGTGCGCGGCTCGGGTTCCATTGCCAGCCGCATGTGGCAACTGATCGACCGCGCCACCTACTGCCCCATCGCCTACAATTCCATCGAAGCGTTCAAAGTTGAAACCTCTTTCAAACGCTAGATCATCACCGCGGAAACATCAACATTGGAGCGGTTGCCCTCGATCACGACGAGGCCGCTCTCCGTCACGTGATACAGCTTCTTATCGGCCTCCAGATCGTACCCGATCACGGCATCCGGAGGAATGCGGACATTCTTATCCAGAATCGCCCGCCGAACCCTCGCCCGGCGTCCAATATCGCAGTTGTCGAGGATGATGGAATCTTCCACCACCGCGCCCGTGTGTACCTTCACGCCGCGCGCCAGTACGGAATTCCGCACCATGCCGCCCGATAGAATACATCCGCCCGATACCGCGGAATCGATCGCCAGCCCGCGGCGCCCTTCCATGTCGAAGGTAAACTTGGCCGGGGGATCGGGAAAGCCGGTTGTACGCAAGGGCCATTGCCGGTTGTAGAGGTTCAGCGCGGGCGACACCGCGCGCAAATCCATATTCGCCTCGTAGTAGGCGTCAATGGTCCCCACGTCCCGCCAGTAGACTTCCTTGCCCTCCGGCTCGCCCGGAATCTTGTTGGTCTGGAAGTCGTACGAAAACACCTCCGCCCGTTCCACCAGCTTCGGCAAAATGTCGCGTCCGAAATCGTGGGTGCTTTCCTCGTCCTCCGCGTCCGCCTGCAGCTCTTCCAGCAGCGTTTTAGTCGAGAAAATATAATTTCCCATGGACGCGAACACGTGCCCAGGCCGTCCCGGAATCGTCGGCGCATCGGGGTTCTTCTCGTGGAAGGCCAGAATCTTGCCGCGTTCATCGGTCTCGATCACGCCGAATTCGTGGGCATGTTCTTTTTCCGTCGGAATGGCGGCCACCGTGCAAGCCGCCTTCCGCTCCTGATGGAATTCGATCATCTGGGTGATGTTCATGCGGTAGATGTGATCCGCTCCGAAGATGGCTACCACGTCCGGACTCGCCTGTTCCACCAGGTTCAGGTTCTGGAAAATGGCGTCGGCGGTTCCCTGATACCAGGTCTCTCCCGGAGACCGCATCTGGGCCGGAACCGGAATAATAAACTGGTTTTTCAGCAAGCTCCCGAACTGCCAGCCCTCGCTGAGATGCTGCAGCAGGCTCTGGCTCCGGAACTGCGTTAAAACGTAGATCGAATAGATCCCGGAATTGATGAAATTACTGAGAACGAAGTCGACAATGCGGTATTTTCCGCCGAACGGGACCGCTGGTTTGGCCCGTTCCTTCGTGAGTGGATAAAGACGGGTCCCCTTGCCGCCCGCCAGCACAATCCCAAGTACGCGTAGTTGCATATGGCAAGGCCATTAGACTACACCACGGCGCGGCAAGCAATACGGATGATTGCAATTTATTGAGCGCGGTCCCGCAAATCCTCTGGAATCACACCATTGAGCACAAAGCGGTGAAATCGCTCCAAAGCAACGCGGAAGCGCCGCGACGCGTCTTTGTGAAAACTTGCGGGAGCTTTGGTGGCCATGGAGAGCCGGTAGCTTGCGCGGGCCGACTCCACCGCCGTCCTCAACTCTTCTTCGATTCGCTCACGTTCGGCTACCAATGAAAATGTCCCCTTTGCCGGCAATATGAGAAACCCGAAACGCGATCCAAATGTCGCGCAAATCTTAAAGGCGTTTTTACGGGGCGGCTCGTTACACTCAAAACATAGTGTCAAACCGTTACGATCTCGAAAAAATTGGCAAGATTGAACTGCATCTCCACCTCGATTGCTCGCTCAGCTACGAGGTGGTTTCCTCTTTGCTGCCTTCCGTCACTCGCGAGGAATACGTAAGCGATTACATCGCCCCAGCCAAATGCACCAACCTAGCCGATTTCCTGGCGCGCGCTCCCAAAGGCGTCCAACTGCTGCAAACCGCCGTGGCCCTCAGATTGGCCACGGAAGACCTGTTCCGCCAGCTTGCCGCTGACGGCGTCATTTACGCGGAGCTGCGCTTCGCGCCGCTCCTGCACTTGGATCAGGGGCTGACTTCGAGGGAGGTCGTCGAAACCGTGGATTCCGCCGCGGAGCGGATGATCCGGGAAACCGGCATTGAGGCGCGGCTCATTCTCTGCACCCTGCGCCATTTCTCGGAAGCGCAGAGTATGGAAACGGTTCGGTTGGTGGAACAATTCCGGGGCAGCCGGGTGGTCGCTCTCGATCTGGCGGGCGATGAAGCGGGCTGCCCCATCGACGCCCATATCGCCGCCTACGAATACGCGCGCGAGTACCACCTGTGCCGCACCGCCCATGCGGGCGAAGGCAGCGGTCCGGCCAGCGTCTGGGAGACGATAAAATTGCTTGAGCCAACCCGCATCGGCCACGGCACCCGCAGCAGCGAAGACCCGGAATTGGTGGACTTCCTGCGACGCAAAAGAATTCATCTGGAGTTGTGCCCATCCTCCAACGTGCAGATTATTCCGTCGATTGGAACGATGGCATCGCACCCCATCGACCAGCTGTATCGCGCCGGAGTTTCGTTGAACATCAATACGGATAGCCGCATGCTGACGCCGACAACGTTGACCGCGGAATACGAGAAATTGCGGGACGTGTTCGGCTGGGGGCGGGAGGAGTTTCTTCAAACCAATCTGATGGCCATTGAGGCGGCTTTCGTCGAGGATACGGTGAAACAAAGAATCAAGGCGAGGCTTGTGGGAAAATGAGAGTGGGGACATCTTGACATCAGTTTCAGCAGACATCATGATGTGTTTATGAGAACCACCTTAACTTTGGAAGACGATCTCTCCCGGCGCATTGCCGATCTTGCGCGAGAAACCCGCCGTCCGTTTAAGGCAGTTGTGAATGAGGCTCTGCGGCGCGGGCTTGGCGACTTCTCGCCGCCCCAGCCAGAATTCCTCATCCATCCCCGTGCCGGGCACCTGCGGCCGGGGATCGACGATCGCCGCTTCAACGAGTTGGCCTGGGAGTCCGATCAGGACAGCCTCCCGCGCAACCCGTCGGGCCGTAATCTGTGATCATTCCCGATGTCAACTTGCTGGTCTACGCCTACGATTCCACGTCTCCCTCGCATGCGAGGGCCTCGAAATGGTGGGCCTCGTGCTTGTCCGGCAGTACGACGGTAGGAATCTCATGGGTGGTTGCCCTCGGCTTCGTTCGCCTATGGACCAATCCGCGTGTGTTTGCCAATCCCATGCCGATCGACGAGGCGGCCTCGCATGTGGAATCGTGGCTGGGCCGCCGGATCGTAACGATAGTCAACCCTGGGCCCCGCCACGCGGAATTGGTCTTCGGCTTTCTGCGTGCCGAAGGGAAAGGTGGAAACCTGACCACCGACGCTCACCTGGCCGCGCTTGCCGTAGAATCCCGGGGCGTCGTTTACACGGCCGAAACGGATTTTCTCCGCTTTGCCGGGGTCGAGTGGCGGAACCCGCTCGAATGAAGTAGGGCTGGCGACCCGCCTCCGTAACTTCGGGCCCCGCATCAGCGAAGATATGAGTAGTTCAGTCTTTTAAGGAGAGAACCTCGTGAATCGCAATTTATCTGCTTTCGCCATCCTCGCGGCGAGCCTGATGGGCACCGCCTTTTCCCCCTCGCTGAAGGCCGGCACGGATTCGATCGTTCTTGCGGGCGGCTGCTTCTGGGGAATGCAAGGCGTCTTCGAGCACGTGAAAGGCGTCACCAACACGGTCGTAGGGTACGCCGGCGGCAAAAAGGACACAGCCCACTACGAAATGGTTGCCCAGCGCAATACCGGCCATGCCGAATCCATCAGGATTACCTGGGATCCGTCGAAGCTCACCTACCGTGACCTGCTGAAGATTTATTTCACGGCCGCGCACGATCCCACCACCCTGAACCGCCAGCATCATGACGAAGGTCCGGAATACCGTTCGGCGATCTTCTATTCAAACGACGAGCAGAAGACCGGGGCCGAAGCCTACATCCGGGAACTGAATGCCGCGCACGTATACAGAGACCCGATTGTGACGCAGGTGGTGCCGCTGAACGGAGCGTTTTATCCAGCCGAACCCGACCATCAGCACTTCCTCGATCGCAATCCGGATCAGGGTTACATTGCGAATGTCGATATCCCGCTTCTGAACGGGTTCAAGGAGAAATATCCGCAGTTTTACACGAGGGACAGCAAATGAGCGAACAGAGTAAAAGGTTATATCGCCGCGGTTTCCTGATGAGCCTGATCGGCGGAGCCGGCGTCTTTACCCTCGCCGCCGCGGTCGATCGGGGCGCACACGGCGGCAAGGTACGGATCGCCGAGTTCGACGCGAACGGACGCAAAACCGGCGTGGTGGAGGTGGACAAGGTCGTAAAGACGCAGGCCGAGTGGTTTAAACAACTCGATTCCGAACAATTCGACGTTACCCGCAAAGAAGGTACGGAGCGCGCAGGCTCGGGCAAGTACGCCTATAACCATGCGGATGGCCTGTATCACTGCATCTGCTGCAGCACGGTGTTATTCGACTCCAAGACCAAGTTCGAATCCGGCACCGGCTGGCCCAGCTTCTACCAGCCGATTGCGAAAGAGAACGTGGTGGAAGCCACCGACCGCAGCTTTGGCGCGGAGCGCACGAAAGTGAGTTGCGCGCGCTGCGATGCGCATCTTGGTCACGTGTTCGACGATGGCCCGAAGCCCACCGGGTTGCGTTATTGCATGAACTCAGCGGCGTTGAATTTCGTGCCCAGAGGGAAGACCACCGCTTAGTGACCTTCCACGGCCACAGCCGGCCGATCTGAAGCCGACCACCCCGGCAGGATTGCCGGTGCTGTCTCCGCGCCACAATCCGGCAGCGGCTGCACGGAATAGTAGTTCAGACCGTAGCGCCAGTTCCTGCTAACCGCCCCCACGCAGAAACTTCGCTTGGGCTCGGGCAAGTCGCGCCAGAGGCTTCGGGCGGAAGCCGCATCCACCCAGGGGAGCGCGGCGTATTCCACGTAAATCCATCCTGAAGCGGCCAGCGCAAACCAAAGCACCAGGGCTTTTCCGCTGCTGAGGAATAGCGGGCACGCCGCGGCGATCAGGCAGATCGGCGCAGCGATCCAGAGCCGCCCCACCGTAATGGGGTCCAGGGGAAAAGCCTCCCGCAAGCCACCGTTTAGGGCGCGCGGCAGCACTCCGGCGGCCGCCACGAAGAGCGGCAGCAACAGGGCCGATGCGCTGAGCATGGCGGTCAACCGGCGCGGGCGGAGGGTGCGCGCGGCGTCCACGCCACAGGCCGCCAGGACGCAAACCAGAGGCAGCAGCGGCAGAATGTAGCCCGGTAGCTTGTTTCGAGCCACGGAGAGAAACAGGAAGCCGAAAAGGATGGTGACGCCGAGGAATTTTCTACGCCTGTCCTGGTACAGCCTCGGCCAGAATGCGAAGCTACCAAGCAGCGTACCGGGAAACAGCGCCAACACCATGACGGGAACGTAGAACCACAAAGGTTGCACATGCTGCAGATCCGGCGAAGTGAAGCGGCCCAGTTGATGCTGAATAAAGAAAACGCCAAAGAACTGTGGATTCAGCACCTGGCAGATCGCATACCAGGGCAGTGCGATCGCGCAGAACACCACAACCGGGAGCGGTCTCAGCCAGCCGCGCCAGGTTCGCCGCGCAAACCACGCGAATGGCAAAAGCAAGACCACGGGGACCAGTCCTTTCGCCAGGACGCTGAGCGCCAGCAATGCCGCAGCCGCGCTGACGCTGACGGGGGCGGTTCGTCCTTCCACGACAGGCAGCAGCAGCAGGCACGCCGCGGCAAACGTGATCGACAGCGGAATATCCGTGACGGCCGCGTGGCTGTATCCCATCCAAAGCGCGGAAGTGGCGAGTAATCCGGCCGCCGTCGCGCCGACGAACGCATTGAATTCGCGGCGCACATAAAGGAAATAGAAACCGAGGAAAGCCAGGGAGGCCAGCGCGACCGGCAGGCGCGGAGCCGCTTCCTCGCCCAAGCCCAGGCGGAACCCGGCGGCCATCATCCAATACAGCAGCGGCGGCTTTTCAAACCACCCCTGGCCCCACAGGCGCGGCGTGACCCAATCCCCCGACGTTGCCATGGCGCGGCCGATCGACGCGTAGCGAGGTTCGTCTGGCCCGGTGAGTCCAAAGCTGGTCAGTCCCGAGAGAAAAATGAACAGCAGCACCAGCAGCGCGGCAAGCGCGATCCTTCGGGACACTCAGCACATTATAATGAGCTTGGTGCTTGCTCACCTCCTACTGCTCCTATTCCTGGCTGACGTTCGCGGGTGCGTGTGCGATCCTGCGCGGCCTGAGACGCTCCAGGGCCGGGAATGCAGCCTGACGCTCGCCGCCGAAAAGGAACCGTCCGATGCTCCGGTGGTTTTCATCCCGGATGCGAATCCCACCAAACCAAATCGCTGGCTGGCCATTCCACATGCGCTCCGGCATAATCTGGCCGACATGACTGCGCCCGAGCGCGCTGCTTACTGGACGCGCTCCATCGAGAAAGCCAAGGCCCTTTGGAATGACCAGTGGGCCATCGCGATCAATAGCGAAGAGCGCCGGTCGCAATGCCAGTTGCATGCCCACATCGGCAAGCTGCTCGAAACCGCGAACGGTTCCGGTGGCGTGGTCGTGGCCAAAGTGGAAGACATTCCCTTGCCGGAAAAAAGCTTGGGCATCTGGATTCAGCCCGAAGGAAATCAGTTGCGGGTCCATTTGGATCAGGCCGCGCCCGAAACACTGCTCATGAGATAAGAACAATGACGAATTTGCTGGAAATACAGGCGCTGCCGACGGCGGAGAACTCGGCCATTCATTTACACGCGACCGATAATGTCGCCGTGGCCCGCGTTCCCATCGCGGCCGGAACGCCGCTTCGCGTGGAGGGAATCTCTGTAACGGCGGTTGAAGCCATTCCGGCCGGGCATAAGATTGCCCTGAAGCCCATCGACGCCGGAGCGGTGGTGCGGCGTTACGGCCAGGTGATTGGACGCGCCAGCCGGCCCATCCGCGCGGGCGCGCATATTCACACGCACAACCTGGCCTACGAGGAGCTCGAATTGGTTTACGAGTTTCCGGACGGCGATATCCCATTGCCTGCGCCGCGCACCGGCCCCGCGTTTCTGGGATACCGGCGCGAAGACGGCCGCGTGGGGACGCGAAACTATATCGCCGTGGTGGCCGCCAGTAATTGTGCCGCGCACACGTCGGAGCTGATCGCGGAGAGTTTTGCGCAAGAGACTCTCCCGCCCGGTGTGGATGGCGTGGTCCCGTTTCCGCATGGTGAAGGATGCGGCATGTCGATCGGTCCCGATTCGGAACAGTTGCAGCGCACCCTTTCGGGAGTTCTGGACCATCCGAATGTTTCGGCGGCCATTATTCTGGGGCTGGGCTGCGAGGTGAACCAGATCGACCACTATCTGGGTCCGCACGCTCCGAAATCGCACCGGCTGGTCGGCATGACGGTGCAAGGCAGCGGTGGAACACGCGCAACCGTTGAGGCCGCGCGGCAGCAGATCCGCAAGCAGATCGAAAGGGCCGCCGAAGAGAAGCGCACGGAGGCGCCCGCGTCGAAAATCATGCTGGGGCTGAACTGCGGCGGGTCGGATTCGTTCTCCGGTATTACGGCAAATCCCGCGCTGGGCGTGTGTTCGGACATGCTGGCGGAGCTTGGCGGTACCACCGTGCTGGCGGAAACCACCGAAATCTTCGGAGCGGAGCATTTATTAGTGCGGCGAGCGCGAAATCGGGCTGTGGCGGAGAAACTACTGGCGTTCGTCGAGGGTTATAAGAAGTATCTTAGGCAGTTTGGGGGAAGTTTCAACGACAATCCCTCGCCCGGAAATAAAGAGGGTGGGTTGACGAATATCCTGGAAAAGTCGCTTGGGGCAGTGGCCAAAGCCGGGATTTCGACTTTGACGGACGCGGTGGCTTATGCGGAGCGGGTGCGAACGCCCGGGTTCGTTTTTATGAACACGCCGGGTTACGATCCGGTGTCGCTGACGGGCCTCGCGGCAGGGGGGTGCAACCTGATCGCGTTCACGACGGGCCGCGGCAGCGCGATCGGGTTTCCGTCCATCCCGGTGATCAAAATTGCCAGCAATTCGGCAACCTACAACCGGATGCGCGACAACATGGACGTGAATGCCGGTTCGATTGCGGACGGCGCGAGGACGGTAGGGGAAGTAGGGCGCGACATTTTCGATCTGATGATGCGCGTCGCTTCCGGGGAGCGAACGCGGAGCGAAGTTCTGGGCCATCAGGAGTTTGTGCCTTGGCGCATCGGTCCTGTGATGTAGCCCTGTTATGTAACTTTGTCGCGTGAACGGTACCACGAGCAGTCCGAAAAGGCGCTAGAATAGAAAGCGTTGAAGTCTTTCTAACTTCCCGCCGATAGTCGGTTTAGAACAACGACGGGTTAAAACAACGACGGGTTAGTAAGAAAGACGGGTTTTACCAGATGTTCTCCATGGCGGCCGGGAAAGCAGTATCCAATATCGCCGGGAAGTGGACGTTGCCTCCTCTGATCCTGCACCCCTTCTCGGGCGAAGACACCGCCGAGAAACTCCTGGAAGGTTCCAAAGCCCAGCTCATGCTGAACGGTCTCATCCCGAGCGGCGGGAAGGATCACGAGTGGCTGAATGCCACCCTGCTGCGCGCGCGCGTGCAGGAAGTCCGCATGCTCTACTTCCTGGGAAAAGATATTCTCCGTTGGGTGGAGCAGTGCGTGGATTTCGCCGAGCGCACGCCGGAATTGTGCAAGAAAGGCATCCGGGCGCAGAGCTTCGCGGGCTATCTGATCGAGAAAACACCGGCATCGATTGCCCAGAAGCTGCAGGTGTGGGGCGTGTCCGATCAGCGCGCCGTGTTTTCGCGGGCGATTGGCGTCACCTGCACATTGAACAGTCCGCCAACCGCGGAGACGTTAACGCCGCTTTGCCTGGAGCACTATCACCGCTTCCTGGATTATCTCTACGTTTGCTACCAGAATCTGGACCCGTTCACGGAACTGGAGGCCGAGAATTTCTCGGTCGAGATTTATGCCAGTGCGGAGTACTCGCAGATCCTTGAAGAGCAGTGGGAAGCGGAATAGTCACTATACGGACAGCAGCCGGTTAAAGAACGACCGATACCGGTGGAGGGCGAGACGGAGGTCTTCCGTCGAAACCTTATCGGACTTGTCCCATTCTACCTCCAGCTTTTGACGTTCGCCGGCAAAAACTTCCGCGAGCCGTTTGATCGCATTGGCCACCAGTTCGTCGGCCTCCACGACCGCTTTTCGGGGCTCGTCCACGAACCCGATTTGGATCTTCTCCCAACGGGAGCGGAAGGCCAGCGTGTCGTTCTGCGCAAACAACGGTAAGTCCGTTTCCTGTATCGCTTGCGGCGTCATTTTCGAACCTCTTCGGGTTTGCCCGCGGCTTCCATCAGCAGGTCTTCAAACAACGCGCGGTAACTCACCATGGCTTTGCGGAGATCCTCCGTGTTACTCAAACCTTTACCCTCTCGAAGCGCGATCTCGTGAGCAAAGCGGTAGTTTTCCACGACAAGAGGATGATCGACCGAAAGATCGGTGGCATTCTGATCGAAGTCACCCACCGGATAGCCGCGGTGATGCATGACATCCTGGACCAGCGTATCGGCATGATTCACGGCACCCTTGGGATCGTCCACAAATCGGGACTGCTCACGGCGCCAGTCTTCCGTATACCGCGAGCGGTCTTCGGCGGTAAGAGGTTGAATATGAAACTTGGCGACGCGTGCCGCTCGTTTCTGGAGTTCCGATTCCGCGTGCCCCCGATCCCGATTGCCCGCGACAGCCCTATCGTATTCTGGGCCGAATTTGGAGCGGAGCCTTTGAGTCTTCCGTTTCTGAATGTACATCCAGATAGCAATTCCGATCGCCACCACGAGAGCCACGATAAGGATCACGATGGCCGGACTGAGCGCGGTTTGATTCATTTCTGTATTTCCCCCAATTTGCCGGAAACGTGGAAGCCGGAGGGCTTCGACTCAATATCACAGCAGGTGTAAGCCCAATGGGTTCCCCCGACCTGATCGGCCCGAGGTGCGTCAGGCCCAAAGGCACTCGTGTCATGGGCTGGAGACACTTGCCCACCAGCGGCTTTTGCGTGAGTGGTTCGCGTCCATTCAGCACCAGCTTGCCGGGGCCGGCGGTCCTACCGCGAGATGATTCGCCTCACGTCCTTGAGCAGGACGAACAGATGCATCGGATCGGTAGGAGAAGGAATGAAATCAAATTTCTCGTAAAAGCGCCGGGCCTCCTCGTCTTTCGCATGCACCGCGAATGCGCGAATGCCCGCAATCTCGGCAGCTTGCACAGTGCGCTGCATCGCGTCGCGCAACAGCGACTTTCCAATCCCCAGGCCCTGCGGCTGGAGATCCACAGCCAGACGAGCAAGTAGCATGACGGGCACCGGATGACGCGCCAGTCCTTTGGTGAGGCGCTCCGGCGCTTCCTCGCGCGCGACTTCTCCAACCGCTAGAGTGTGATAGCCGGCGACCGAATCCCCCACCAACCCCACGTAAGTCTGAGCCGCCCCCGCCTGTTGGTTAGCCCATGCGTGTCTCAACAGATACCGATTGAGCCCCTCCCGGCCGCAGTCGAATCCCTCAATCATGTGGTCAGGGCGAAGCTTCTCCACGCGGCGGGAATCAGTCACCGATTCGGCCGGCATCGAAGAATCCTGGTTCCTTCAGGAGTCGCTCCAGGTTTGGCAGCGGGCGCGGAGGCGCATCAAGGGCGGCTCGGAAAGCTTTCCATTGCATCGCGTTCAGACCGAAGGTCCGCCGATCCGCCAGCGCCTCGTCGGCGCGCGACAATGCGCTCTCCACGACGAACTCGCTCACCGAACGATGCGCCACCGCCGCCGCAGCCTGCAATGCGCGTTTGGCACTGCGAGTCAGCCGCGGATCGAGTTTTTCGGTACGCGTAGTCTTCGCGGGCATGCTTCTTCCTCCTTGTTCTAAGGCTAGTATCCTTGCCAGACATCGTCAAGACAAGGCATAGTGCGCGTGGCACTTCCCGGCTCGTCAGGACGCCTCAGTCAGCACCGCAATGCCTCAATGAGGAATATGAGGATCCCGTACAGGAATGTCGCCGGGAACACCTTGCGAGACTCCCCAACCGGGATCAGTCTGCCATCTCTCAGATGGAGCGCCGGACAGTCACGTATGTCAGCACCCTGAATGATTTCATCAAGGCCGTGGGAGGGCAACTCGAAATCCGAGCCAACTTCCCCGACGGAACTGTCCGGATCTCGGGAATCGCCGAAACTGCTTGCGAATCCGCGGAAGACGGCCAGCCACAAAAACCACCTTGTAAGACTTATTGCGTTCAAAGGTGATAACATCCCCTGATGCAGTTTCGACCGCATCTCCTCGCCCTCCTGCTCCCGCTGACTCTCGCGGCGCAAACCTACACATTTAAAGTGATTGCCGGCGGCGCCCTGCCGGTGAATCTGCCCGCGCCATCCGTAGACATCGGAAGCGGCTACGTGGCTACCGGCCCTTCCGGCGACGTTTTCATATCTTTAACTCAATACAACATCGTCGTGAAACTATCGGCGACCGGGAACCTGGACCTTGTCGCCGGAAACGGCTCGTGGGGCTATTCGGGGGACGGGGGTCCCGCTACCAGCGCACAGATCAGCGCCGGGCCAATCACGGTGGATAATTCCGAAAACCTCTACCTGGTGAACGATTCGACAATCCGCGAGATCTCGAACGGAACCATCACTACGATCGCGGGAACGAACGAATACGGCTACAGCGGTGACGGGGGACCGGCTGTTCAGGCCGAAATCGGTTCCGTGGAGGCGATTGCCTCGGACTCTTCGGGAAATATCTATTTCACCGACACCTTTACCACGCCCGCCGCTGCCTCTGTAGAGGTAAATCATCCTCGGATTAGAAAGATTTCGGCCGGCATCATCACCACCGTCGCCGGTAACGGTATCGAAGGGAGCGCGGGCGACGGAGGACCCGCCACCGCAGCGGAGTTGTTCGGTTTTGGGAGGGGACTGGCGGTCGACAGTTCGGGTAACCTCTTCCTCACCGATAGCTTCCGCATTCGCGAGGTATCGGGCGGCATCATCACGACCTACGCGGGAGGCACGCAGGGTCAACCCAACGGTGTGGGCAACGGTGATGGAGGGCCCGTCGCGAGCGCGCTGTTCTTCGTTCCCGGCGCGCTCACCATCGATTCACATGGAGACCTGTTTGTGTGCGACGGCTCGACGGTTCGCGAAATTTCGGGCGGGGTCATTCAGACCGTGGCCGGGAAGGCCGAGCTGTTCACCTCTGGCGGAGATGGAGGCCCAGCGATAGACGCGGGTCTGAACCCGGTCAACCTTGCAGTCGATCCCGCCGGGAACCTCTATATTTTCGATTCTCCCGGTCGTCTCCGCGAGGTGTCCTCAGGCGCAATCAATACCGTCGCTGGAAACGGCGGCGTCTGGACTCAGGATGGAGCAACCGCCACCAGCGCGCGGCTGCCGTCGCCCAGTGCAATTGCCGTCGATGCATCCGGAAATATTTACCTTGCTGCTTCTTACTATGACCGCATTTTCCGCGTCGCCGGGGGCGCCATTTCCACGTTTGCGGGGAATGGCGCGTGCCAGTATTTCCCCCCCGTATCCCTCGCTTCTCCATTCGTCTGTGGTGTCGAATCGATTACGTTCGACGCCGCTGGAAACCTCTATGTGATGGAAGGCGGCGAAATCTACGAGATTTCGCAGGGCGCCGTTACCACGGTTCCCGGCTCGCAACAGATTGGTTATTTCCAGACCGGCATCGCCGTCGATACGGCCGGTAACATGTACATCGCCGATACCGAGGACAACCTCATTTGGAAACTCTCGAACGGCGTTCTCACCACGGTGGCGGGAGTAAGGGCAGCGGTTTCTATCGACAATGGGACGCTACCTTTGGGGGGCTGGTCCGGCGACGGAGGTCTCGCGACCGAGGCGCAGCTCCAATACCCCAACCAACTCGCCATCGACTCTCACGGGACCATCTACTTCACCGACTCGCAGAATAATCGTGTACGCGCCATCGCGAACGGCGTGATCACAACCGTCGCCGGCGATGGATCCTATTCGTATTCCGGCGATGGCGGACCTGCAGTCGATGCCGGAATTTCTTTTCCCGAGGGCCTTGCCATCGACGGCTCCGGGAACCTTTACGTCGGCGACTCCAATGGTTTCGTACGCAAAATCTCCGGCGGGATTATCACGACCATCGCGGGAGGCGCCATCGCCCCGATGAATCCCTATGCATTGACTCTTGACCCTTCCGGCAACGTATATATCGTCAGCTTCCAGGACAACCAAATCGACGAACTGATTCCTTCCGGCCCCAGTTGCAGCTATTCCGTCCAGCAACCCTCGACCACCGCACCTACGTCCGGAGGCACGGTGAGCATCCCCGTACTGGCCGCTTCGGGTTGCAATTGGGTGGTCGGCAACCTGCCGTCGTGGATCACCGGGAGCACCTCACCATCCGGTGCATTGCTCACCGTCGCGTCAAATGCCGGCGCGGCACGCAGCGCAACCATTCTCATAGCCGGCCAACCTGTCGTTGTCGCGCAGAACGGACTCCCCGTGGCCATCTCCACCGGAGGGGTCGTCAATGCCGCCAGCTTTTCGCCCACCGTTGCGCCTGGCAGCATCGCCGCGGTATTCGGCTCCTTTCCAGTCGATCAGCCCGCTCAGGGCGCGGCGCTCCCGATTCCATCCAGCCTGCAGGGCGTCTCGATACAGTTCAATTCGCTTTTTGGCGCACTTTTCTACGCAGGTCCGAATCAAATCAACGTGCAGCTGCCGCTGAATCTCGTGAATTTCCCTTCGTACACGGCCACTGTCGTCACCGGGTACGGTGCCTCCGGCGCCGTCGCCATCAGTGTCGCGGAGTTCGCGCCCGGCATCTTCACAACCAACGGACAGGGCACCGGTCAGGGCTCAATCCTGAATCTGAGCAATCAGCTCGTCGATGCCACGCATCCCGCCATGGCCGGCGACTACATCCAGATCTATTGCACGGGCCTGGGCGAAACCAGCAATAATCCTGGAATAGGACTGCCCGCGCCAGCCGACCCGCTCTCGGTCACCGAAACCACGCCCACCGTGAGCATCGGCGGTGTCAACGCCTTTGTTCAGTTCTCGGGACTCACGCCCGGCACGGTCGGTCTCAACCAGATCAACGTACAGATACCGGCTGGTGTGGCGGCGGGCACCGCCGTTCCGGTTTCCGTATCAATCGGTGACGCGGTGTCTAATACGGTAACGATCGCCGTGGAATGATATGCGTGGAAATTACACGATTTTTGGGGACCATGCCATATAAAGCGATGGAGGGTCTAAATCTGATGCCACGCCGCAATTTTCGAGAACTTGAAGCCGAGATGTCGCCGGAGAGGAGATGCCTCTCAATCGCCTTNNTATGTCAGCACCTGGCTGATTTCATCAGGGCCATGGGAGGGCTGATGTCCATCAAGGCACCGTGCAAATTAATGATTTTCGCCACCTTCATCCACGAGAGTCTGGCTATGGTGAGGCGCCTCGAGTCTGCGATGTCGGCCTACCCGTATCACATCCACGGAGAGGAGTACATGGCCATGAACGTGACGAAAGAGGCGGCCTTACGATACCACTTCAGCGTGCCGAGCGACGGGCGCCTAAGCGAAGTACAATTCAATGAAATGACCCCGCATCTCAGGTGGCCATGGGACACGCGTTCGGAACCCGAGCAGCCCCGTAAGTAAGCCCGCGCGGAGATTTGCCGTCGTGTCAGCACCACCCTCTTCAGCGTCACGGAATTTTACGGAGCCTGAAAGAGAATTCTCGAAGGGCCGCGAGGACAGCATCCAACTTAAGCTTTGGTTGATTTGTAGTGAACTTCACGGTGCAGTATTCCATAACCATAACTATCGGAATTAACGTATTTTCAGTGTCACGGTAGACCTTGTCTGTTTCCTTCATGTACTCCTCCACGCCGAATCCCTCCGCCCAATCGTTAAAAAGATTCGCCGGGGCCTGCGCCTTGTTGATCCCAGTTCCATTGAAGTTGAAAAGATCCTTGTATATGAGAGCCTCCCTTATCCCCTCAACAAAGACCGCTTTTTGGCTATAGTCCATGCTGGCCCAGAGCCTTCCGTTGCCCATTACCCCCGTGAAGGTTGGGTTATTCGATTGTTGGCAAAATGCTGAGGGGGCTATGAGGAGAATGAGAGTCAGGCGCTTCATCCCGCCTTTATACCGCCACGGGATCGGCGAAAACAATGCCAATCAAAGCAGGGATGATAGGAAGCCGGGCACCCGCCGATTTCACAACGAACGTTCGCCGGGGACTCGAAAAACTCCCTTGATCGAGCGCTGGTTTCGAACCACGATTTGGATGTGAGTCTTTTCATCAAACCCGGCGCCGGGGTAGATAGGCTTGCCCTCGACGAAGACGCCCCTAACCGTGTCAACGGCAGGGGTGCCCAGGCTCTCAAGGATGCTGTGCAAGCGTCGCATCACGGCGCAATCGAGGTGGCGCCGCCCGTCCTTGCGGTTCGAGGGTAACGGAACGCCCCCAGCGGCCGTGTTTTTAGCCAAGCTGTCAAATGCGGTCTTAATCCATTCGACTCCGGCCGTGGTGGTCAGATCGAGGCACAGCCCAAGATCGAGAACTGCGCCAACTACAAAAGGCTCCCTAATGCCCGATGGCTTCAATCGCGCGGTGTCTCGCGCAAAGTCCAAACCTCTTTGAGGGTTGGATTCCCAGAAGTAGATTCCTGGTCCCAGCCAATCATAGTCGTTGTTGCTCGGCCGGAATGGGTTGCCCTTGAGGAGCGACTCTCCCACCGTGCGGTCGCAGCCATGATAGCCGAGTACGAATGAGGAACTGAGGCGGTGCAAGACTTAACGGTAGTTCTTGGCGAGCTTGCCGGACTTGGTGTAAATACCCTCCGACACCAGGACCTGCATCGCCGTCTCGCGGGACTGAGTGGCACGCTTCGTAAAGGCTTTCGCCGCCTTGCGGAAGCGCGCGAGTCCCTCACGGCTTTCGAAGTCAATAACTACCCCGGCACCGTTCTTCACGCTCAGATCAGCTTTCACAACCCCAGTATATAGCGGTTTCAACTCGGAGGCTTCAAATCGTTTATAATCGTAGAGTTCGGCGTCATCCCACCAGCGGCTTTCGCGTGAAGTGGTTCCGGCACGTTGAAACACCTCGGTTAGCACAATGTTCGACAACCTATCCGACAAATTGCAGCGGGTTTTCAAAAACCTGCGCGGCGAAGGACGGCTCACTGCCGCCAACATGGAGTCAGCTCTCGGCGAAATCCGCATGGCCCTCCTCGAAGCCGACGTTAACTTCAAGGTTGTCAAGCAGTTAATCGAAAACGTGAAGGTCAAGGCGATGGGCGAGGAAGTGCTCTCCTCCCTCACCCCCACTCAGCAAGTGATCGCCATCGTGAAAGATGAGCTGGTCAAAATCCTGGGCAGCCACGAATCCAAACTGCGCTTCGCCAACGAACCGCCCAGCGTCATGCTGATCGTCGGCCTGCAAGGTTCGGGCAAAACCACCTCCACCGCAAAGCTCGCCAAATGGCTCGGCAAGAACGGGAAACGGCCGCAATTGGTCTCGGTTGACGTTTACCGCCCGGCCGCCCGCGAGCAGCTTCGCATCCTCGCCAAGGAAGTCAACGTCCCGATTTATGCCGGTGAAACCAGCGAAACCAAACCAGTCGATCTCGCTCGTTCCGCGCGCCGCGAAGCCACGCAATCCGGCCGCGACGTCCTCCTCGTCGACACCGCCGGGCGTCTCCATCTCGACGAAGAGCTGATGGCGGAACTGCGCGAACTGAAAGAACTTCTCAACCCGGTCGAAATCCTGTTCGTGGCGGACGCCATGACCGGGCAGGATGCCGTCAAATCCGCCGATGCCTTCCACAAACAGCTCGGCATCACCGGCATCATCCTCACCAAGATGGACGGCGACGCGCG